>JAUVAJ010000114.1 GCA_030591795.1 Desulfuromonadales bacterium
CCGTGCAGATCCATCGTGCAGTCATAACGGCCCTCCGTTTGACAAAATATAAATATCAGGGATTACGGTCAACCTTGCGCACGACTTTGAAACCTTCCTCCGGCGTGAAGGGCAGACCGTCGTTTCCCTCAAACTCGAAGGGGATCGATCGCAGCTCCATGCCAAAATTCTTTTGAATGGCAAAGTGCAGGTGCGGGCCGGAAGAAAAACCGGTACCCCCCGAGTAGGCGAGTACCTGACCACGTTCTACCCGCTTGCCGATCGGATATTGAACCGTCTCCAACTCGAGATGTGCGTAAATCGCCATGGTGCCGTCATCGTGCATAACACAGACATAGTTCGCCCGCTCCAGCATCTCCTCACTCATACCACCCTCGAAAAAATCACCGGCAACATCCATGACCACTCCGGAACGAGCCGCATGAATAGCTGTCCCGACCGGCATCGGGATATCGACAGCGTACGCACTCTGCACGTCGCTGGCATGGGTTGCTTCACCGAGAAAAGCCTGCGAAAAATGAAAACTCCTGTTCGGTGGAATTGGCAACAAATAAGGTTGCATCGGCGTATGTTGCGCACTCGGATCACCGAACACGGATTTGGTTGCCCAGTAGTAAGAATAGCCCTGCCGGGGAGAAATCTGGTGCATACTGATAGCGCGCACCTCACCGGCGGCAGGAACAACCAAGCGTTGTTTAGTATGCCGCTGCACGGACATGTTTTGCAGATTATTCAGAGCGAATTCTGCTTCGACCGGCCCAAAGTAACCATTGACCGCATACAGCACCGGCTCGGACTTCGAGCCACGGTTCTGCACTTTGAAACGCTGCATCGGTCGCTCTTTACGTACCTGAGTCACATTTTCCAGAGTCCCGGTAGCGATCGGTTTATCGGTAAAGGTCACGTGTCCGTTCGCATCAACAAACTTATACAACTTCTCCGCACTGGTAATTCCGGGGATAATAAGCAGACAGAGCAGAAATATCAAACTGTGTTGGCGCATGCAACGTTCCCTTTTTAGCTGAAATATCATTGCACTATATCAGCAAAGCCATAAGGGAAAAACAAAAATGGCTACACCTGAAATAGATAAAACAGATCTAAACACTAGACTCTTGTCAGGCAAAGGGTACTCTTTAATCAATGCGAAAGGATATGACTTATGAGCATCTGGTTTCACGACCCGACCCCTGAGAAGCTTAATCAACAGGCCCGACATACTCTTCTGGAGCAGCTTGAGATCACGTTCACTGAAGTCGGTGAGGACTACCTGACTGCGACCATGCCGGTCGACCATCGTACTGTTCAACCGGCCGGCTTGTTGCACGGCGGCGCTTCCGTGGCAATGGCCGAATCACTCGGCAGTTTCGGCGCTTATCTGACGGTCGATACCAAGAAGTACGATTGTGTCGGCATTGAGATTAACGCCAATCATGTACGTGGCAAGACCGACGGTATAGTAACCGGCGTGGCCCGACCTCTCCACCGTGGCCGGTCAACCCAAGTCTGGGATATTAAGATAACCGATGAAAGGGGACGGTTGATCTGCGCTTCGCGGTTAACGGTGGCGGTGGTGAAAAAACAGATGAGAAAATAATGTCGATAGAGATCGAACCACAGCATAAATAAATGACTGAATTTAAAAAATGCGCCGCTGAAGGTTTTGCAACATCGGTTCTTTACAATAACAATAATGCCGTTACACTCTTCTGATAGATTTTAATCAAAATTCAGAGTCCTAATATATCTCAATTTGATTTGGCACCTAACAAGGAGACCCCTTTCGATGCCCCGAATATCCCGATCTGCATTTAGTCTGCTAACGCTACTAATCACCTTCAATTTGTCAGCCCATGCGGCAAATGACGACAGTATCTGGCCTAAGGAAATCACGATTAACAAAGGTATTGTAGTGGTTTACCAGCCGCAACCGGAAAAGCTCAGCGGCGACAAACTCGAAGGCCGCGCTGCCATTGCCATAGAGTTAACCGGAAAAGATGAGCCTATTTTCGGAGCCTTCTGGTTTACGGCCAGACTGCTGACTGACCGTGACGAGGGGACAGCAACTATTTCAGAAGTCAAAATCACCAATGTTCGTCTTCAAAATATAGAGGGAAACAAAACAGACCAGTTGAAAAAACTACTGGAACAAGAGATCCCGAAATGGGCTATCCCGATTTCCATGGATCAACTTGTCGCTTCACTTAATGTAATTGAAGCCCAGATTGAATCTACAAAAAACATCAAGACCGAACCACCAAAAATCATCTTCATCAAAGAGCCGGCGGTGTTGATTGCCCTCGATGGTGAACCACAATTGAACGACGTGAAGGACTCCAAACTACAGAGAGTCACCAATACGCCATACACCATGCTCTTCAACCCTGACGACAAACTCTATTACCTTAATGCTGATGTCAAAAGTTGGTATTCGGCTACCGAAATCAAAGGCGACTGGTCACTGGCTAAATCTGTCCCTCCGGAAGTTGCCAAGCTCGCACCCAAGCAGGAACAGCAAGATTCAGGTGAGCAAGAGGCGACAGAGGCTGAAACACCTGGTCCACCGCCAAGAATACTGGTTGAAACCGAGCCGGCTGAGCTGATTTCAATAGACGGTGATCCTGATTACAAATCGGTGGATGGGACCGACTTCCTCTACGTTCAGAATACCGGCTCTTCGGTGTTGATGAACATTAAAACCCAAACTCATTATATCCTGCTCTCCGGCCGCTGGTATGCGAGCGGGAAGTTGACCGGGCCCTGGAAGTACGTGCCGGGTGATAACTTGCCAAAGAACTTTGCCGCCATTCCGGAGAATTCAGAAATCGGTGAAGTCCTCTATGCTGTTCCGGGCACCGATGCCGCCAAAGAGGCGGTTCTAGACGCCCAGATACCGCAGACGGCAGCGATCGATCGTAGCAAGGCCAAGCTTGAAGTTGAATATGATGGCAAGGCAAAATTTGAAAAAATCTCTGGAACCAGCATGACCTACGCCGTCAACACGGCAACACCGGTCATCAAAGCCGAGAAGGCCTATTATGCCTGCGACAACGCCGTTTGGTTCACGGCCAAAAAACCGGAAGGGCCGTGGGTTATCGCCACGGAGATTCCTAGAGTCATTTACACCATCCCGCCGGAGAGTCCAATTTACAACGTTGTTTATGTCCGGATTTATAGTGACACACCGGAATACGTTTACGTTGGTTACACCCCCGGCTATACCGGCACCTACGTTTACCATACGACCATCGTCTACGGCACCGGCTACTACTATCCGGGATGGTATGGCTACTATTACTACCCACGACCGGCAACCTGGGGCTACCATGTACGCTGGAACCCTTACACCGGCTGGGGCTTCGGCATCAGTTACCATTCCGGACCATTTCACTTTTACATCGGTGGTGGTGGCTGGTATCATGGCGGCTGGTGGGGACCACGGCATTACCGCGCACACCGACACGGCTATCACCGCGGCTACCGAGCCGGTTATCGCGCAGGTTATCGAGCCGGCCAGCGCAACAACATGTACAAAAACAAGAAGAACAAAGCTAGAGTTTCTCACCACAAAGGCGCCCCGGGCAACCGGGCTAAATCAGATATTGGTCGGAAACGTTCCAACAACGTCTATGCCGACAACAAGGGGAACGTCCACCGTAAAACAGACAAAGGATGGGAATCCCGGACCAAGGATGGCTGGCAATCCGAAAAGGGCCAGCAGAACAAGGCTAATCAAGGGAAACAAAGGTCCGATGTTAACCGGACTCAGCAATCCCAGAACCAACAGTTGAATAAAAGCCATAGCGCCCGGCAACGTGGTGCCAGCAGTTCGCGCGCCAGAAGCGGTGGAAGTCGTGGTGGCGGCCGCGGCGGAGGCCGGCGCTAAAACTACATATTTACTTTAATTTAGAAGCGATTGTGTATTCATAACTACTGATTGAAAGAGAGGGTACGATGAAAAAAATTGTAATTGGTTTGCTGGCCAGCGGATTTCTTTTTGTTGCGGTTTCGGCTATGGCCCAAGCGAGCTATGTAAGTGTTAATTACTTTGTAACGGAATTTGACCACAAAAAATCAGACGCATCGACCGACCTTGATGGCTTGAGTTTTAATTTTGGTCAAAATCTCAATGATAATTTTGCCATTGAAGGGCGGCTCGGTCTCGGTTTCGGCTATGATACGTACAACGATTTCACCTTTCCTGCAACCTCGGTTGACTACCGGCTCAATTTTCTCAGTGGCATATACTTGCGCGGAGAATTACCACTCGGTAAATTTCGGCCTTACGCCATGGTCGGATTAAGCTACGTAGAGGTCAGAATTAGAGGCGCCATTAAAGGCATTCCTGTCTACGGTTACGAAAGCAATGGCGATTTCTCTTACGGTGGCGGGCTTGACTTTCAAATAAGTGATTCAGTTGGTCTTAATGTTGATTACATCATGTTGATCGATAGTTCAAAAAGCCAGATCGATTCATTCTCAGGTGGTCTGAAGTTTTATTTCTGAGTCTGACATGAGTTTAAAAAAGGCCCGGCAATACTCGCCGGGCCTTTTTTAATTATTTTCCCTCTCATTCAGGTTCCAGTCATAGCCATAATCGACGTCACCTGAAAAATTATTGAGTCTCTTCTTTAATTCCGGGGCGGCATAGCGTTGCAGATGCGCAACAACACCATCCACCGAGTTGCCAAAGTCGACCTGATACCAATCATAGATTGCCGAAAGAACCATATCCTGCTTTTCAAATCGGACACCGCGTGGATGATTGACGTAGCGCCTGGCCGCTGCATCCAGCAAACTTTCAATATTTACAGCGGTAAACGGTTCTGGTTGTAAATCAGGACAACCAAGACTGGCGCAGTTCACAACATAATGAATTCGATTATCCTGCCAGATCGGCCGGAGGGTCCGATGTTCAATATCATTAAGGCTGAGCTCCTCTCCGGCAACTATGGTTATCTTTAAATCCCACGGTCCGGCCGAAAACCAACCGGATTTGATTTCACGAATACTTGCCAGCGGGTAGTGCTGCAAAATGATCTGTACGGTCAGAGCATTATACAGATTGATCCAGTAAGCCTTTTGCACCGGACGGGAGAATTCACTGATCGCAACACGTTGTAAATAAGTGAGATACTGGTCAAGCCGGTTCCGATCTGCAGCTGTCACCGCTGCATAACGCAATAGATTGATGCCCGAATCGGCATCAGCCGTCAGATAGCGTTGCAGGAATTGCCCCCAGTATGAATGGTCAATCGTCATCTGGTTTGATGAATTATGCTGTTCCCACATAGGCCAACGCTCGGCACTTGGTGCAGCCCAAGATAAAGAACTGACAACAACAGACAACCAAAGACAGACAAATCCGTTAATTAATATTCGGCAAGTTTTTCGGTAACGGATGTTCAAATTTTATCTCATTCTACGGCAGAGATACATCGCCTACCTGCCGAGGTATAAACATGGCTATTTTGTGAATATCCAGTCGCTGGTGATCGCGGCGGTATGGCAACCGATACAACCTGCAACCTTGCCTTCTTTTGCAATCATTCCAGCCGCTGAATATTTGGCCCAGAACCAGTCCCCGGCTTCAGCGTCATACCCCTTGACCCGATACATCACGGTAACGGCGCCCAGTTTTTTATCAGGCATATAGTTCTCTTTGACGATAATTGCCCCGTCCGCGAGCATGCCGACCTTGTCGTTGAGCCCCTTAAGCGCTACGTCGTTGACGTAGGTCGTGAGTAGTGCGCCATGTGGGTGTGCCCCTTTATAGAATTTATCTTTTCCGGGAAAGAAGGACCAACTCTGATAAGGGTTGGTTTTCGTGATGTAGTCATATACAGCCTGCCCCTCTGCCGCCGGCATTGCGTCACCACCCGCCAATCCGAGTCCAGTTGTGCCAAGCAACAGTGTAATTGCCATAATCATTGCGACTAACAAACTTTTTTTCATGCTCTTCTCCTCTGTTTGCTGATACGACCAATATTACGAACTTTTGCAAGGTATCACTACCAAGCCTAGCAAACTTATCAAGATTCACAACACAGGATGAGAATCATGAGAAAACAACAGCAACCAAGCTGAAACATACAGATTCTTGTCCCTGATATTCCCTCCCATGTGAAATCACCGAACAAAGTCGGTTCAGCCGGGGCCTTCGGGATAAAACTGTCTGAGTACGCAAAGAGC
>JAUVAJ010000349.1 GCA_030591795.1 Desulfuromonadales bacterium
ATACAGTTCATCGCCCGCTGGTGGCTGCGGCGCACCGCGCGCAAGTTGGGAGCCGTCCGATGAAACCGCGTAGCCTGACTTATCGTCGCAGCATTGACTTGAGCGTTCGTCTCATCAGCAGCGTAGCAGCCCTGCTTGGTATCATCATGCTCGGCTTGATTCTCGGCACAGTCCTGTTTAAAGGTGCGGGAGCCATCAACTGGGAATTCTTTACCGAACTACCAGCGCCGCCCGGAATGCCGGGAGGTGGCCTCGCCAACGCCATCCTCGGCACCCTGCTGATCACTCTGCTCTCCGTCCTGATCGGCGTACCGGTCGGTCTCGCTGCTGGCATCTGGTTGGCCGAGTTCGGCCAAGAGTCGAAATTGACCGAAGTCATCCGCTTTGCCGCCAACTTGCTGATGAGCACGCCGTCGATCATCATCGGCGTCTTCGTTTATGTGGTAATGGTCCTGACCACCGGACAATTTTCCGGGACCGCCGGTGCCGTGACTCTGGCGATCATCATGCTGCCGGTGGTAGCTCGTACCGCCGAGGACATGCTGGCCCTGGTGCCAAGCGCACTGCGCGAAGCGGCTCTGGCTCTTGGCATGCCACGCTGGAAAGCCACTCTCGGCGTCATCTTCCGGGCAGCGCAAACCGGTTTATTGACCGGCACTCTACTGGCTGTAGCCCGGGTCAGCGGAGAAACTGCACCTCTACTCTTCACAGCGCTCAACAGCCCTTACTGGCCAGAATCGTTCAACGAACCGACCGCCAACCTGACCGTGACCATCTTCAACTACGCCATGTCCCCCTACGATGACTGGCAGACATTAGCCTGGGGTGCCTCCCTGCTGATCACTGCCGGCGTTCTCGGTACGACCATTATTACACGGGGATTTATCTGGTACAGGAGCAGACAATTATGATGCAAACAGCAACGGCAACATTGCAACACAGACCACAAACCCGGCCCTTCCAGCTCTCGGCAGCAAAAGTCGCACCTCGGACGCAGACCGGGCAAATCAAGATTGCCACTCGCGGGCTCAACTTCTACTACGCCGACCAACAGGCTCTGTTCGACAATGAACTTGAGATCGCAGCAAACCAGGTCACAGCGATTATCGGCCCCTCGGGGTGCGGTAAATCAACACATTTACGCACCTACAACCGGATTTTCGAACTCTACCGGGGCCAACGGGTCAGTGGCGAGGTTCTTCTGGACGGGAAGAACATCCTCGATGCCGATTGTGATGTCCTGGAACTGCGCCGCAAGGTCGGCATGATCTTCCAGAAACCGACCCCCTTCCCGATGAGCGTTTTCGACAACATCGCCTATGGCCTCAAGCAGCATTACCGCATCAACCGCAACGAACTGCGTGACCGGGTCAAAACGGCCCTGCAGCAGGTAGCCCTCTGGGACGAGGTTAAGGACAAGCTGAATCATCCTGGTACAGCGCTCTCCGGCGGTCAGCAGCAGCGGCTCTGTATCGCCAGGGCAATCGCAATCGAACCGGAGATCCTGCTGATGGATGAACCAACCTCAGCTGTTGACCCGATCGCTACGGCGCGTATCGAAGAGTTGATCGACACTCTGAAGAAACGCTACACCATCGTCATAGTCACACATAACATGCAGCAGGCCGCTCGGATCTCCGATTACACGGCGTTTTTCTACCAGGGACGAATTATCGAATTCGGCGCAACCGACAAAATTTTCACCAACCCGGATAATCAGCAGACGGAAGATTACATCACCGGACGATTTGGCTAAGGGAATTAGATCATGACCAATTTATTGCATAAAGAACTGGGACAGCTTGAAAAACAGCTACTGTCTCTAACCGCAGTCGTAGAGGAAAATGTCCAAATGTCAGTCAAAGCCCTGGCGGAAAGAGATGTTTCCCTTGCCGAAAGGCTGATCAAAGCAGACGAAGAGATTAATCGTCTGGAAGTGGATCTCGAGGAAGAGTGCCTTAAAATTCTGGCATTGCATCAGCCCGTCGCCAACGACCTGCGTACGATCATTGCCGTCCTCAAAATCAACAGCACCCTGGAGCGCATCGCCGATCAGGCTGTCAATATTTCGGAACGCGCTCTGGCTGTCGCCCATTCACCGGTTATTACCTGCCCGCTAAATCTGGGCGGCATGGCCGAAAAAGTTATTTCCATGCTTGAAAAATCACTGGATTCTCTGGTCAATGCCGACCTGAAACTGGCCCACATGGTGCTGGAACTGGACGATGAGGTCGATACGATTCACAGTCAGAACTACCAGACGTTTAAAGACTATATTCGCAAGAACCCGGAGACAATTGACACGGTCCTCAATTTTCTGACCGTTTCCCGCCACCTCGAACGAGTCGCCGATCTTGCCACCAACATTGCCGAAGATGTAATTTATCTCAATGAGGGGACGATTGTGCGGCATACGATCGCCTGAAACTTACAAAACACATCGCCTGAAACTTGCAAAACACTAAAGAGACTTGTTACGCAAAAGTTAAGGGACCGGAATGTGCTCCGGCCCCTTGACTCTTCTTTTCAACCTGTAAGCTGACTCTATTTGTCCAGGTGAATATCCATCTGCGGGAAGGGTATATTCAAGCCCACTTCACCAAACTTCCGGTAGACATTC
>JAUVAJ010000348.1 GCA_030591795.1 Desulfuromonadales bacterium
CTGGAGCTCTATACCGAGCAGGAGTTTATCGATGCGGTGCTCGATGGCTTTCAGGTCTGGGAACAGACCAAGCATGACGAAATTCGCCAACTGATCCTGCATGTTTGCGAACCATTTGTCGAGCCGCTGATTGAGCGTCTGGCCGTTGCCGAGAGCATGTCGATGCGCCAGTTTCTGATGGAGCTGCTGTACGAGATCGGTGAACCGGCCAAGCAGGCGGCGATCAGACGACTGCATGACAAACGCTGGTACCTGGTGCGTAACCTGGTTATTCTTTTGCGCCGCTATGACGATCCTGAGGTGATGCAACCGTTACGCTTTTTGATCGGGCATAAGCACCCGAAGGTTCACCTTGAAGCGATGAAGACCTACCTCTACTTTGATGATCCGAAGGCCGACCGCTATTTGCTGCGTGAACTGCAGGACGAGGATGCGCAGCGCCGCCTGAATGCGGCGTTTCTGGCGCGCAACAGCAAGTCGTCCGCGGTGCATAAGTCGTTGCTCGGCTTGCTGGGGGGGGGCGCTTATGATCCTGAATACGAAACCCGCTCGGTGGCAGTCAAGAGTCTGGCCGAGATCGGCAATCCGAATTTTCTGCCGGCCTTGCACAAGGCGCTCAAAGGGCGCAGTCTGCTCCACCCGACCCTGTTCAGTGAGTATAAAAAAATGATTATAAACTCTTTTTCAAGGTATCCAGCACAGGCGGTACAGCCGATTCTGAATGAACTTGCGGCCGAGAAAAAGGGCGAGTTTGTCGACTTTGCCCGCTCCGTGCTGGTGCGTTTGAAAGGGAAGGGCGCATGAACGATACCCGGATCCAATCGCTCCTGGAATTCATCCGGCATATCGCCTCGGGGGTGACGACGGCGTCGATGTACCCGCTCGAGCACCGGCAGGTTCAAGCCTTGTGCCAGCAGGCTCTGGATAGTTTTCGCGAAGCGGTGCATGAACACGATGAGGTCTCCTTGCAGCGGATCGATGATCAGATCATTTTCGAGGGACAGCCGCTCGGTGGCGGGATGTACCCGATCCGCTTTGCCGGTATGCTCAAGCATCGCAGCGTTGGTTTGCTGCGAATTACGAACCAGGTCGAACATAAAGAGATTGTCCAGCTGGTCGGTAGCCTGGCTAAAGGTCAAGAAAAGGCGGACCTGCATTCGACCAAGAACATCCGCTTCGGCAAACTCGAGCTCCGCTTCGGGGAGCGTAAGGCTCCTGCGGGTGAAGCCGTAGGCGAAGACAAAGAGCTTGCCGCCGGCAGTAGCGACGCCGCTCTGCCAGACTATCAGGATCTGACCGATGAGCAGCTCACGCGACTAATGGAAATCTTCGATGCCAGCCGGAAAAAGAAAAAGCTTAACACGGTCGGTATCTCGGAGATCGTCGCTTCGTTTGTCGGGGCTTTTGTTAAGGAAGCCGACCCGCTGCTGGCTTTGGCGCCGTTGCGTGATCTCGATGAATACTCATTTACCCATTCGATCAACGTCTGCATCCTTAACCTCGCCCAGGCCGCCGCTCTCGGTATCGAAGGGCCGCTGTTGCACGATCTCGGCACCGCCGCCCTGTTGCATGATATTGGCAAGACGACGATTCCGGAAGAGATCCTCAATAAGAAGGAGTCGTTGACCGAGGATGAGTGGCGGTTGATTAAAACGCACCCGTTCGAGGGGGCGAAGCTGTTGCTCGCCGCGCCCGGCGTACCACGTCTGGCCGTTGTTACCGCTTATGAACATCACCTGCGGTTTGATGGCAGCGGTTATCCGGCGGTTAAGGGTAGCTGGGAGAAAAACATCAGCAGTCACATGACCGCTATCTCTGATGTTTTTGATGCCATGTCGACGCATCGCGTTTACCGCGAAGCTGCTGATATGGAGGTGGTTATGACCGATTTGAAATACCTCGGTGGCTCGCACCTGCATCCGCTGTTGACTGAAAATTTCATCAAGATTGTCTCTAAACACCGGCCTGACCTGGAGCTTGCATAGTTCGTCAAACAGGTCGGCACCCTTTTCATCCGGCCGACTTTACAGTCGCCGCCACTCCCCGTATACTCTTTGTGTAGAAAATATACTTACTTTCCAAGTGGCTTGAATCGTTCCGCCTCTGTTTTTCCATGGAGTTGCAATGAAAAACATCCAAAATGATAATTTGTCGGCTCTGAGTGAAAAGATAGTTCAATACGGCAAGGAGAACCTCGACGACATTCTTTATGTTCTGGGCGAGGCGGTGCAGGCTATCACCCGCCAACGCCGCTGCCGGATCTACCTGGAAGATCTTACCCGTGGTCAACTGGTTTGCGCGGCTGTTGCCGGGCGCTACCCCGGCATCGTTCGCGATAAGAGTTTTCCGTTGAATACCGATACTTTTCTGGTTTCCAGGGTCTATATCGCTCAAGACGAAATACAGCTTGAAGACATCAGTCGCCTCGAGGGTGATATTGCCCCGGCGGTAGCCAAAAGTTTTTCGGTTCGCGCCAGCTACCTGTTGCCGATTTTGCACCGTGGCCGCTCGCTCGGCGTACTCTGTGTCGACAGCAGTCGGCCCGGCCGCCTGCCGGACGATGAGCAACGCCAGGCGTTACACAGTTTTCTTGCCGAGGTCGCCGGTACCGTCGATCAGGC
>JAUVAJ010000179.1 GCA_030591795.1 Desulfuromonadales bacterium
TATCTGATTGCAACATCTCCAGAATCCGGTCAACGCTTAACACCGCTTCAATTTTTTCCATGGCTTCAGCAGCTACCGATCGAATCTCTTCATCCTGATCCTGAAGTAGTGCCTGCAGTGCGCTTACCCGTTCAGTCAACATTGGATTCTTTGTCCCTCATTAATGCCCGAAAAACTACCGGAAAATTAAACCAAAGCATAGCAACCGACCAATCGCAATGTCGATCATAGCTCATCGAATGCTTTGAGATTACAAGAAAAATAGAGCTTTGTAAACACCGACAACACAAGCAAGTTTATACACAAACTTCCTGCACGACAGAAACCCTATCAGTGATCGGGGAACAATATCCCACTCTGCTCGAAATACAGAACTAGTTGGTCCATCCAGACTTGCTGGGTCTCTTCCTCTTCGAGGAAAACGAACTGCCCGGACGCTCTCTGTACCGTCATCAAGTCAGACAGGAAATCGAAGATCGCATTGGCTGCAGACTGGTTGGAAACCAACACAAGGTTTTGCGCATCAAGCAGATCGATGATCGACAGAACTCCGCGTTCGTAAGAGTCAGAGACAAGTTGTAGATTTTTTTCAGCAGCTTCGGCCGCATCCTTCGACAGTCTGATCCCGGGCCAGGAAGCCCGCACCAGGTTACTGGCGATCAGAACCTGCTCTTCAATATTCACCGCGAAAGAGGCTCTGGTCAACTTCAGCCGGTCAATCTCTGTGGTCGTCCGTTTCAATGTTGCGTAGCGACCACCACCAGTAAACATCGGCAAAGAAGCGAACACCCCGGCGGACCAAACGGTATCGTTGTCTGCACCCGGCAGGGTTGATCCGGCGCCACTTTTATTCAGGCGATATTGATAGTCACCAACCAACGCTACCGTCGGCACCCAGAAATTTCTTTTTGCTGCAGACTTCAATCTTTTCTGGGCTGTAATGTCAGCATCAAGACGGCGTAATTCTGGCGACAGCCGCATCCCCTCCTGAACAAGAAAATCACGATAAAGATCGAGACGCTGATCATTTTCTAGCACAAAAAACAGTCGCTGATCACCAATCATATCGAAAGGATCAACCTCACCCTCTTCTACCAGTGTGACCTTTTCACGTAACGGACGATTAAGAATCCGGTTAAGAGCTTGCCGGGCATTGATGGTTTCAGACTCTGCCTTTAACACCGACTGACGGTTGCTGGCAATTGAACTCTCCCAACGATAGACCTCTTCAGGTCCCGCGCTACCGACCTGCACGCGAACCTGTGCCTGCTCCAGGTTTGCCCGGGTCAGTTTCAGGTTGTCTTTTTGAATCTCTTCAATGGCCCGGGCACGCAAAATATTCAAGTAGGCAGTAGAAGCCGCCAGCAAGATATCAAGACGTAATTCTTCTCGTGCCTGTTCGCGACTGACTTGTCCATACTTCTCAACACTGAAGGTTGTCCAGGCTTTTTCGGAATAGAGAACCTGACTGAAGCTGGCAACAGCATTAGAGGTTCGTTCCGGCTGTAGACCCTGTGATGCAATGGCACTATTTTCGTCAATCATCTGGTAATTCGCACCAATACCGAGTTGTGGCAACAGTGGTGAGCGGCTCTCCTTGATCCGATACTCACCAGCAGCCACAACCTGATCTGCAGCTAAAAGATCAAGGTTGGCACGTAGCGCCTCATCTACGGCCTGTTGAAGCCCCAGCGTCCGACCATGTTCTTGGTCCTGATCATTAATCAGCCGGGCCCGGGTCAGCAGATCCCAATCAGGATAGACACCGATCGCCCGAGCCACTCCCATATTAATAATCGGCTCAAGTTTAACAGTAGACGAAATGCTCAAACTCTGTGCTGCCTCACCACGCAAAATATCTAGAACGTGTATCGCCGTAGTACGCGCGATAACGGTAAGCCCACCCTGCGGTACACTTCCGGTCAACAGACCAGCTTCAACTTCGTTATAGCCCCAGGTTGAATAACTCGGCAACTGACGTTCGACCAAACCTTTTGCCAATATTTCAAATTCGGCCTGTGAAAATTGCAATAACGGAGTCACAAGAACAGCATCCACCGCATCAGGCAACAGCTCCAAGATTTGTTCCGGCCCGCTGAGAACAGGAACCAGACTAATATCAAGATCGAGTTCATTTGACAGATTACGGACTACGACACTCGCTTCCGGCAGAATATCAAGCAGGACTGAATCGGCCAAAATGACAAGATTAGTGAAATCAGCAACAGCTTGAAAGCTCAGAATCTCCTTCTCGAGATTCTGGTAAGCGGTCAGATAGCTCAAATTCTTTTTCCCGCTACCATTACCTTTACGCGGGAAATCCCGCGCTACCGAATCGACTACCAATGGAGCGATGACCGGCTTTGCCAACACCTCGCGCCGTGCCGCCTGATTCGATGCCCCGTAACCGAGTGCAATGACAATGTCGACCTGCTGGTCAGCCAGGAGTTGGTCGAGGGCAGCATCGATACCGGCTATGGTCCAGCCACCATCCAGTTGCATTGCCTCAGGGAATTCAATCTCAAATTCACCTTGCGCAACATCCAGCACTTCCTGCCGGAATTGTTCCGGAACAGACTGATACCGGGCCCACGGCCCATCCAGAACCACACCGACACGAATCGGTGCTGCAATTGCTGCGCTGGTGCCGATCAGCAGTAAAAACATCACACAGATAATTCCATTCAAACATTTCATATGCCACTCCCATGCAATCGGGTTGTGTTCGTTGTTAAAGTGCAGTCCCACCCTGCGCATGCGGCACCTTGAAAAAGACGGCATAGAGCACCGGCACAAAAATAAGCGTCAGAATAGTCGCAAAACCGAGACCGAACATGATGGTGACCGCCATCGAGACAAAGAATGCATCCTTGAGCAGCGGAATCATGCCGAGGATGGTAGTCATGGCTGCCATCGACACCGGGATCAGACGACTGACTCCGGAATCAATTATTGCCTGCAATCCCGGCTTGCCACTGGCCAGTTCCAGATCGATCTGTTCAATCAGCACTATCGCATTTTTGATCAGCATCCCGGCCAGACTCATCAACCCGAGCAAAGCCATGAAACCGAACGGCTGCGAAAGCGACAACAGGCCGACCGTCACGCCGATGAGCGCCAACGGCACCGTCAGCCAGATAATCAGGGTTTTCTTGATCGAGTTGAACAACAACACCACCAGCAGCACCATTATGCCGAAGAAGATCTTGACGTACGGAATCAGAAACGACTGCGAGCGGGCTGAATCTTCAACCTCACCACCCCAACTGAGATAATATCCCGGCATTCCTTTCAGAGGAAACTTGCCGAGATAACTGACCTTAAGGGTATTGACATCCCATTTGTCCGGATCGACCTGACGACCCAGAAGCTGTTCGACATCAACCCCCAGAGCCTGCTCGATCTTCGGTTTGACCGCAGCCAGTAATTCACTCGGCAAACCGTATTCTGCATCAGAGTGGACACGCAGCATCCGGACACGATCACGCCGCCAAATTTGC
This sequence comes from Desulfuromonadales bacterium, assembly GCA_030591795.1. Next base: position 3,501 of record JAUVAJ010000179.1, read on the forward strand.
GGCAGTTCAAATTCGGTGGTAATGCCATCGACCATCTGGCCGATCGGTATCATCTTCCGGGCCGCCGGACTCCAGATCTGGATTGATTCCATATTGCCGAGATTCGCACGCTCACCTGCCGGAGCCCGGGCAATGATCGGTAGCAATTCATCGCGTTCTCGATAGACCCCGACTTTCGTCCCCTCGACTGACGACTCAAACGCCTGCGCCAGCATTGGCCGGGTAATGCCAGCGCGACGCGCCTGGGCCTCTGCCATCTGCGGGCGGATCACCTTGACCGGGTTGCCCCACTCATTGCGAACACCACGGGCACGCGGTTCATCAAGCAATATCGTCATCACCTTGTCACCGAGCTGGCGCAACACCTCGGGATCAGGCCCGGAAATTCGTGCCTGAATCCGCCCCCCCTCGTTCGGTCCGTTCAAGAACATCCGGACGTTGACATTCCCCTCCGGGAATTTTTGCGCGAGTTCACCTTGAGCCATACGGGTCAGCTCCCGGATCAGGGTGTAGTCATCAACATCAACAATCTGCCGGGCATAGATGGGCCCGGGGGTCTGTGGGGTATAGGTCAGCAGGAAGCGCGGCTGGGAACCACCAATTTCTGTGGCAACATGACTGAATTCTTCCTGCTCAAGCAGCCAGGTTTCAGCTTTGGCCAATTGCCGGGAGGTCTCATCAATATGCGTCCCGTCCGGAAAAGTGTAATCGATATAGAATTGTGCCCGGGTCGAGTCCGGGAAAAAGCTCTGTTTGACATTGCCGAAGCCGACCACGGCGCCGATAAACATAACCACGACAACACCGATAGTTGCCCAGCGAAAGCGGATGCACAAAGAAAGGAAGCTGCGATAATAACTGAAAATTTTACCGGAGTAAGCGTCGTTATCAGCGCCGGAGCCGCCTTTTTCCGTTTTCAGAAAAGTCTTACAAAGCAGCGGCGTTGTTGTTGCGGCAGTCACCCAACTCAGACCGAGGGAAATCATGATGACATAAAACAGCGACACACAATATTCGCCTGTGCTGTCGGGTGAGGTGCCGATCGAAGCAAAAGCTGCGATAGCAATAAACGTCGCGCCAAGCAGCGGCACTCCGGTCTGGCCGACAACATCTTTTGCTGCCGTAATAGCATCCACACCCTGTTTCA
>JAUVAJ010000164.1 GCA_030591795.1 Desulfuromonadales bacterium
ATCGAACCTGACCTTCGTCCCTACTGAGCAACAGGCTCTCTTCAGGATGACTCAGGTATCCCATCTCTATTAATACTGTCGGCAAGTTGCCGCGGCCAAGTGGCAACAATGGTGCCTCAACAACCGCCTGAATTATCAAACCCTCATTACGCAGAGCATCTGCCAAAGCATTGGCCAGACGTAAACTTTCACCATCACTTTTTGACTCTTCATCATTACGAATGTAGAGATAAGTCCCCGACGCTTCAGAACTTAATGACACCTGGGCATGCAATAATAAAAGTACATCAACCTCCGGCTCGGTCGCCGGCTTAAGGTGTTCCTGCAAGGAAAGGCCATAATCAGCATCTCGTGATAGATAAACCGGAATACCGAGGTTCATTTTGACGATTTTTTGCAGGTGTTGTGCAACGGCTAGCGTTACATCCTTCTCCTTTAACCCATCTAGTCCGATTGAACCTGGATCGTGACCACCGTGCCCCGGATCGATAGCAACCGCACGCAAAACTGCGGTATTGCTCGTCTTCTTCTTTTGCAACATAAATGAGAACAGTCGATCGAGGGCCGAATCGTCATTTACCGTCTGCTGCATATTCGGATCAAGATTGCGATATAAGATTTGACCAGAAGCCAGTGAATTGAGATGTTTCTGCACAAAAGTTTCAGTTACGCGCAGACGGTTATCAATAAAGCGAGGCTTATCCTGTAATGGAATATACTGCTCACCTATACGCAAAAAACGACTGCCGGGTGATATTATCGCTGTACCGCGCACTGATTTGATCCGATAGACATGGTCTACTGCATCCCAGACTCCATCCAGACCCACTGCTGGCAACAAGTCATCAATCGGTATATAGACCAAGCCATCACGATGATAAATTTCATCGATTACCACAGGCGGTTCACCCTGTAGTGTAATCTCAATTGAGGCCGAAGCCTGACTGGTAAAAACAGATACAAATATGAGTGCAAAACAGATATTACGCATAACACCTCAATCTAATATTAAAAGCTGAAACAGTCTCCTGGTCAGGAAAAATCAGGCTTATCGCCATCAACCACCAGACACTTGCCTGGACAAGATGGCAGATCGAGTACTTTCAGCAGTCGTTTGGTCATGGTCTGTTCAAACTCCCGCAACACATTACCACCACCGCGCATCGGCCTCACCTGAGCCCCGGCTGACATCCCGTGGCCACCGGCCGTACCCAGGTCATCTACAACCTTCCGCAGTACATCCCCGGCCAGCACCTCCTCCGAAGTGGTTCGGAACGACAAGACAGCACTTTCTTCATGCCGGCCAATGCCGAGCACAAAATCAATGCCCTGCATGCGCAATAGAAAATCAGCCATCTCGGCAACCGTCTCCGGAGTATTGACGTCAAATAGATTAAAGACCAGAACCGGGCCATATTGGCGTGCATTTTCTATCGCCCGGTTGAACAGAGTAAAATACTCCGCCGGAACCTTAGCCTGCGTAATTTTAAACAATAGGCGGTTATTACTCAGCTGCAGGAGATTGAGGTAAGCCGTTTTATCAGCGAGTCCCCACTCGCGGCCGAGATCCTGAGTCTCTGATTTGATCGCATAATACAGAATAGTCGCCAATTTGGTAGCAACATAAACTTCCTGGCAAAGCAGGTACTCATAGAGGATTGTTGCTGCAGCACCATACTCATTTCGCACATCATACAACCAGCTCGACTTTGTCTCCTCGCGCAGCGGATGATGATCGATAATGATATGGACATCTCGATCATGCGGAAAAGAATTATTTCCCGTACCCGGCTGGGTGTCGACCATGCAGACGACCCCGAATTCATCCAGATCAAGGTCTTCCAACCGGGATGTTTTGATTTCAAATATCTCAATCAACGCACGATTTTCAACCCGGCCAACCACACCTGAATAGGCGATTACCGCATGCAATTGCGCCTTGACCTCAATCAGATGGCGCAGGGCAAATGCGGCAGCCAAGGCGTCCGGGTCAGGATTGTCATGGGTAACAATAAGGATTTTACCCTTACCGAGCACATATTCAACAATCGCATCAGAATTTGTACGCGACCGGTCTAGTTCGGCGGACATACTGTCTCCTCTTGCAGCAAGTTCAATGCGCGTAAAGCCGCATCAACCGCAGACTGTGCAGACGCCATCGGCTCAACACCCTTAAGTACCAGTCCATTACCCAAAGTCAATACCCGCTTGCCAAGCTTCAGCGCAATTGCAGCTTCAGATAATGTCCCGTACTCGCCATCAATGGCGATCAGGATTTCGGCCGTATGGGCGATTATCACATTACGTGCGTGCCCCATATTAGTCGGGACAGTAATAGTAATAAACCGATTTGCTTCGTCAGCAGACGATCCCGGCAACAGCCCGAGAACATCGCCGCCAGCCTCACAACACCCTTGTGCAGCGGCCTGCATGACCCCACCGAGTCCGCCACAAACCAGCACAGCTCCGGCATCAGCAATACGTTTTCCGACTTCCCGAGCTATCTCAAGCACGGAATCGGACGCGTTAGCCGCACCGATAATCCCGATTATACGTCGCTGCACTTCAGTACCCCTCAGGCTTTTTCAGACGCTGGGCAAAGCGTTTAAGCAGCAGACTGTTGGTGATAACCGAGACACTGGAAAACGACATAGCCAGCCCGGCAAATTCCGGTTTCAGGTAGATACCAAATTCCGGGTAAAGCAATCCGGCCGCAATCGGAATGCCGATGATATTATAGATAAAAGCCCAGAACAGGTTCTGCTTGATTTTGATCAGGGTTTTGCGCCCGAGACGAACAGCCCGGACCACGTCGGGCATATTACCCTGGACCAGCACAATATCACCAGCTTCTTTGGCAACATCGGTTCCGGAACCGACTGCGATGCCGACATCGGCTTGAGCAAGGGCCGGGGCGTCATTGATCCCATCACCGATCATACCGACACGATAACCCTGGTTAATATATTGCCGTACTATCTCCTGCTTCTGATCGGGTAGCACCTCGGCCTCAACCTGTTCAATGCCGAGGCGCTCGGCGGCAGCCATTGCCGCTTCCTTACGATCGCCAGTCAACATGACACAAGCGATGCCGATCTGTTGCAAAGCGGTAATTGTTTCAACCGCGCCCTTGCGTGGTTTGTCGCGCAGGGCAATAACACCGAGCAAGCGGCCTGACCTGGCAACAAAAACCAGACTTTTGCCTTCAGCGGCCAGCTCCTGGCCAATCACCACCATCCCTTTGAGGCTGACACCTTGCTCTTCCATCAAAACAGTGCTGCCGAGCAGAACTGTTTCACCGGCAATTGTACACTTGACGCCGTGCCCGCCAATTTCTTCCCCATGTTGCGGCGATTCAATAACCAGCTTTTTCGCTCGCGCCCGCTCTACAATGGCAACCGAGAGTGGATGATTGCTCACCTGCGCCGCACTAGACGCCAGATTCAATAGTTCGGCAGTAGTCAAGCCTTCAGCATGCACGGCATCAGTAACCCGGAACTTTCCTTCGGTCAGCGTACCGGTCTTATCAAACAACATCAGATCGATACGGGCTATATTTTCCAGCGCTGACGCCTTTTTTATCAGTATGCCGGCCTGTAGACCAATAGCACTGCCGATCATGATCGCAGTTGGCGTTGCCAAACCGAGAGCACAAGGGCAGGCAATCACGACAACGGCCACAGCCATACGGAAAGCGAAAACGAATTCGGCCCCGGCCATAATCCAACCGGTAAAAGTCAGTCCTGCAATAAGCACCACAGCCGGTACAAACCAGTTGGAAACAACATCAGCCAGGCGCTGAATCGGTGCCTTGTCGGCCTGAGCATCTTCGACCATCCGAACGATGCTGGCCAGTACGGTCTCGTCACCGACGCGTGACGCGCACATGGTCAGACGCCCTGAACCGTTGACGGTAGCGCCAATCAAGGTGTCACCAGGCTCCTTGGCCACCGGCACCGGTTCACCAGTCAGCATCGACTCATCAACCGACGTTCGACCTTTGAGCAATTCACCATCGACCGGAATCTTCTCACCCGGCCGAACAATAAGTACATCATCAGTCTTGACTTCAGTTACAGCAACCCGACGCTCATGACCATCCATCAAAACGGTTGCGACATCGGCCTGTAGTGCCAGTAACTGGCTCAAAGCCTGGCTCGCCTTCCCTTTAGCCCGGGCTTCCAGCCATTTACCAAAACGGATAAACATGATCAGCATGGCGCTGGTCTCAAAGAAAACTTCACCGGAGAGACCAAACAGGTTGTTGGCTGCCAGCATCGAATAACCGTAAGCTGCAGTAATACCGAGCGCCACCAGCACATCCATATTGGTCGATAGGTTGCGTAGCGAAATAAACGCACCACGATAGAAGGTGAGACCGGCACTGAACTGGGTAACAGTGGCCAAGACCATAATAATATACAGCGTTGCACTGCCGAAAGGTTGCCACCACATCAACGGCATAATCGGTAAGGCCAGAACGGTTGCCAACAATAACCATTGCAACTCGCGGCGGGATTCTTGCTGATCACTATCCGCTGACCGATTGGCGAACGGCTGGTAACCGGCTTTCTCTACCGCTTTGAAAATCTCTTCGCGACTGGTCAACTCCGGGTCAAATTCAACGGTCGTTGATTCATCAGCAAAATTAACAGACACCGCCAGTATTCCGGTTGTCCCCTGTAATCGTTTGGTAATAGTCGCCGCGCAGGTCGCACAAGTCATGCCACGCACATCGAAACGAAAACGTTCCGGATCATCAGCTACTGACGCCAACTCCGGCAGAGACTCTTCAGACGAGTCCGCAACCGTAACAGGCGACGGATCCGGTTCTACCTCAGAAACAATAGGCAGCTGACAACTATAGCCCACCGCTATGATAGCCTGCTCGAATAAATCCTTATCGGCCTGCTGAGCATCAAAAGTAATAACAGCAAGCGACTGTTCAAGCAGCACATTGACTTCGCGCACTCCGGCAACTGATTGCAAGGCAG
>JAUVAJ010000089.1 GCA_030591795.1 Desulfuromonadales bacterium
ATAAACTATTGGTGTCATGAGTCTCACTTTTTTACAGGTCAGACCGTCAAAACTGATCCGACAGAGAGAAAAAACACTTTGTCGGGGAAATGGCCATACAGCTCTGCTCCCCTGCGTTGGCCGGTGCAATGGCCAACGCCAACTTTCTGCACATTATATTGTTTCAACACCGCGATCGCCTGAGCAAATTGTTCGTCACTTGCCGGGGCGAGATGCGTCCCGCCAAGCACAGCGTAAATCTGCTCATACTGCATAGAAGCACTGACATGGTGCAGAATATTGGCCAACCCGGCATGGGCGCAACCGAGTAGAACCACAAGTCCCTTTTTAGATTCAATCACCACTGAACAATCATCGTCTATTTGATCGAGCTGCAACGTGCCCGACTTGTCTTTGAATTGCAGGGCCGGGTCGACTTTTTCACAGGCGGAACGTCGTGGAATTTCACCGCTCAACCATAAACCAGGCGACAGCTCCCGGAAATCGACTGACAGGTCAAAGCATGCCCCCTGTTTTTCCAGTTCATCCCTAGTAAATGGCATCCCGTTCGGGCGTTGTTCAAATTTCCCAACCCAGAAACGCTCTTTGAACAGGCCAGGATGACCATATACAGGTACAGAACCAGAGCGGCTTAACGCTTGCTGTAAGCCACCGGTATGATCAAAGTGGCCATGGCTTAATATGATCCCCTTCAGCTTGTTAAGAGAGGCTCCCAGCAAGTCGGCGTTGTGCAACAGGCCGCGACCCTGACCTGTGTCAAACAAGAAAGAGCCATTATCGGTTCCAATCAAGCAGGAAAATCCGTGCTCACCAATGGCTTGGACCGGATTGCTGACGCTATTTTCACAAATTATTGTCAACTGCTGTAACATGAAAACACTTTCAGTAGAGACTTGCCGAAATTATCTGATTGCCATTCTCTGGCAGCTGCAATATGATGCATTCCCCCTTGAAATAAGGCCGGATCACAACAAAAGCTAGATGTTAAGTTCGACCTGAAAACCGACAATCTTCCAAGTTTTATTAGAGGAGCTACAATATTATCATGCTAGAACTTAAAGGGAAACAAGTCCGTTTTTTGCGCGGTCTGGGACACCACCTGCAACCGGTCATAATGCTTGGCAAAGATGCTCTAAGTGAACAAGTGGTTCGAGCTGCAGACGAGGCTCTGGCAAAACATGAACTGATCAAGGTGAGGCTGCAGGAAGGTTGCATGCTTGATCGCAAAGAAGCGGCAAAGGAGTTGGCTCTTTTAACAACGTCCAGTATTGCACAAGTTCTTGGCAACACCTTCCTGTTGTATCGCCGCGGAGAAAAACCGGAAATCAACCTCCCGTCCTGAAAATGACTGAGAGGTAGTTTTCTATATAATTCATACCCTCTCATACGGTTCGAACAGACGCTTATATTCATTCATGGCGTAACGGTCTGTCATGCCGGCAATATAGTCACAAACAACAACCATTTGCCCGTCTAAAGCATATTTATCCTGATAACTATGCGGTAGCAATGAAGGGTTTTCGGTATAGCTTTCAAACAGTAAACGAATAAACCGTGTCGATTTAACCCGCATCCGTTCAACTTTGTAGTGCGTATAAAGCTTTTTCCAGAGGAATCGCTTCAACCCCTTGTTTTTAAGCGCAATTTCCTTACTGAATGTTACACATCTACTTCCTGCATTACGGACATCATCAAGACTCTGAATACGCTTGGCGTCAACATTTAACAGTGTTGCGTTAACCAGGTCAGCAATCAAAATGCCGATCAGGTGGCTGATAGTTTGCCGGATATATCGTGCTTCATCCAGGCCCGGGAACTTATCTTTAACCAGCGCAGAGGCATCACACCAGAGCTCGATCTCCTCTAATTCGGACAGGTTCAGATAACCGGCTTTAAGGCCATCATCGATGTCGTGATTATTATATGCAATCTCATCAGCCAGATCTATCAACTGGGCTTCCATGGTCGGTTGCAATTTTGGCAAGAACTCTGCAGCCGACTTATCGCCCGGTCGATCATACTCCGAGGAGTGTTTGATGATCCCCTCGCGGGTTTCGAACGTAAGGTTTAAACCATTAAAATCGGGATAACGTTCTTCCAGATGATCAACTATCCGCAGCGACTGTCTATTATGCTCAAAGCCTCCATGCTCCTGCATGAGTTCATTCAGAATATGTTCACCAGTATGACCAAAGGGTGTATGCCCCAGATCGTGTGCCAAAGCCAGCGCTTCAGCCAGATCTTCATTTAAACCGAGACGGCGGGCTATACCACGGGAAATTTGCGCAACTTCCAGGGAGTGCGTCAGCCGGGTACGGTAATAATCTCCTTCGTGATTTATAAATACCTGGGTTTTGTATTCAAGACGTCTGAACGCTGCACAATGGATGATACGATCACGATCACGTTCAAAGGCGGGACGATCATCCTTGAATGGCTCCTGGTGAAGACGTCCGCGTGATTGTTGGCTTAGTGCAGCATAAGGTGCGAGATCAGGTCGTTCCATATATATTCCTCCACTTTGTTCGTTTGTCGCTATTCTACCATTGCTTGACTGACAGATTAAGTCACAAACTTTCTATACGCTAAATTCTTGACCTGAATTCAGGCCGTATGATATTTTTAACTAGATGAACAACCTATAATTATTGAACTTTTAAGGTGATGATTGCGCATTATAAGTGGCACAGCCAGAGGTTGCAAACTGGCAGAATTTTCAATTTCAGCGATCAGACCAACATCAGATCGGGTGCGTGAAGCCGTATTCAGTATTTTGCTCAGCAAACTTGGCAGCCTTAAAGGTCGAACTGTACTCGATCTGTTTGCCGGAACCGGTGCTATGGGCCTTGAGGCGCTAAGCCGGGGCGCTGAGTCGGTAATATTTATTGATCAAGCCAGAGAAGCTGCTGGTCTGATCCGAAAAAATGCAGTATCGGCCAATCTTTCTGAAAATGCTGTTATTATGCAAATTGAGGCACAAAAAGGTATTGCGACCCAGTCGGAACCGGTTGATCTGATTTTCATGGATCCACCGTATAACCAGCAGGATATTGCAGAAGTTTTACTCAGTCTGGCCGAGCAAAATTTATTAAAGTCGGCCGGTGTGATTTGTGTCGAGACTGCCCACACTACACCACTACCCGACACGGTAGCGTCACTGGTGCAAGTCGATCGGCGCAAATATGGTTCTACCTCAATCAGTCTGTACGAGCATGGAGACTTTTCTTAATGAATAAACGTATCGCCGTCTACCCCGGATCATTTGACCCGATCACTAACGGACATCTAGATATTATGACTCGTGGACTTAACAACTTTGACGAATTGATTGTCGCTGTAGCCCAAAATTCTGGGAAAACATCATTATTCAGCATCGATGAACGGATCGAAATGATTCGGGAAGCTCTGGGCCACAACAAACGCTTACGAGTTGATTCCTTTAATGGATTACTAGTCGATTATGCAGCCAGCCAGAAGGCACAGGTTATATTGCGTGGGCTACGTGCGGTCTCGGACTTTGAGTATGAATTCCAGTTGGCACAAATGAACCATACCGTGAATCCGGAAGTCGAAACACTGTTTATGATGACAGCCGTCCCTTACGGCTACCTTAGCTCCTCTATTGTCAAAGAAGTTGCTTCATATCAGGGCAATATAGACGAGTTTGTTCCACCTGTGGTCAAAACGGCCCTTCAGCGCAAATTTGGTAAATAACCGGAGGTTGCAGATATGATTAAACAAGATATGAAAATTGAAGAAATCATCCACCAACACCCTGAAACGATTAAGGTATTCAAGGAGTTCGGGCTGGAGTGCAACATCTGCTCAATCGCCGCCTATGAGGACCTGGAACATGGCGCAGGTGTGCACAAGGTTGATTTACAGGAGCTATTGAAACAGTTGAACGCAGCTATCGACTGATTGTTTACTTTTAAAGTAAATTAAGCCAACGAGGCGTTTGAGGAATAATACGTACGGAAGGAAATTTACTGGCCGCAGCTGCCTGTAGTCTGAAAAGATGTTGCGCGCTGACCGTCTGTCCGGTGGCGGTTACCGGTTGCAGGATCAAACTTGCAGAAGATGCGCACTCGTGCATAATGCTGGCCGCACGTTCCACCTCTTCAATCGTACTGGAATCCGACACAACAAGCTTTGCACAGAGCAGCTTCTCACCTGCCATCCGCAAGAAGTTACGGTGCTCATCCCATGGCGTTGCCGGTCCGCTGACCGACTCCAGTTTAAAATCCATCGAAATAAAGTCTATGTCCGCAACAACTTGAGCCAGTTCTTTAACCAGTGTACCGTTGGTTTCAAGATGAATCGGCAAAACACGCTTCAATTGCGGAATCCAGCTTGTCAATATGTCTATTGAAGCGAGTGGTTCGCCACCGGTCAGGCTAATCGAATGATGTAAGCCCGGATACCGGTTTTTAAACTGCTCAATCAAGCCGACGACACGATCCAGGCAGACAGGATTATCCCACGATTCGATCTGTCCAGTTCCAGGTTGGATTTCTACTTTGCAAACGGCAGACGGCTTGAAGTCGGTATCACAATAAATACAATCGAGATTGCAACCGGAAAGCCGGATAAACACCTGTCGAAAGCCGACCAGTGGCCCTTCCCCCTGAATAGAAGAAAATATTTCAACCAGAGTGGCGTCAGTCGGCTGAGTAGCTGGCACAGGCTCTATCCGATTCCCAGACTGTTACACAATCGACAGTAACATTATTGCTGTTAAGTAACCGGCCAAGTTCTTCAAAAAGGTATTTGGCGATATGCTCCGAGGATGGGCTGAGCCCTTTAAACATCGGCAGATCATTCAGGTACTTATGGTCGAGTCGAGCCAACAGCTCTTTGGTTTCACGTTTCAGAATTTTAAAATCAACAGCGAGACCGGCATTATTCAACTCCCGAGCCGCCACACGAACTTCAACTTTCCAATTATGCCCATGCAGATTCTCGCAATCGCCCTGATAGTTAATCAGATTGTGCGCTGCAGCAAAATCAGTAAGAATTGTCAGATGATACATTTCATTGCTCCTCTTCAGGATTGGCCTGAGGAAACGGGATAACATTGTCTATTGATTCAGCGGAGACAGTCGGAATCTGGTAACTGCCATCCGCCCAGTTGCCCAGATCAATCAGACGACAGCGCTCAGAACAGAACGGCCGATGTGGATTATCATCCCACTTGGTCTCGTTACGACAATATGGGCAAGGTACGGTTCTGCTGGTCATGGTCGATTCTCCAATAAATCCATCTTACAAAGGTTACCACACGCCATCCCAGTGACACAACAATCGAGGACGTAATCCTAACGAAAAACCCAGTGCTGTCAAGCACCGGGCTTAATTATATTGGAGCGGGAAACGGGATTCGAACCCGCGACCTTCAGCTTGGGAATATGTGAAAATGAATGAGGTCAAGATTATCAACTGAGTCAGAATATAAAAAGCGCCTGACGCAGAATCACGACAGGCGCTGCAAATCAATCATACGAGACAATCAAAGAACAGATTTAATAGCTTCGCAGAGGCGATCCATATTGTCAGGCGTCATCCCGGCGACATTAATTCGGCCAGAGCCAACGATATAGATGGAGTATTTCTCACGCAGCTGATCAACCTGCTCCTTGGTCAGACCGGAGAAACTGAACATACCGCGCTGATCAATGATCGACGAGAAATCTTGCTCAACGCCCTTCTCTTTGAGAGTTTTGACGAATAGATGGCGCATCTCGTTGATTCGGTTACGGATGTCAGCGACCTCTTCATTCCACTGAGTCTTTAACCCCTTATCACCCAGCACGGTTGCAACGATCTGGCCGCCATGTGAGGGAGGATTTGAATAGTTATAGCGGATTCTCAGCTTGACTTGGCTCATGACCGTTGCGGCCTGCTCATTACTATCAGCAACGACAGTCAGCGCTCCGGTTCTTTCACGGTAAAGGCCGAAGTTTTTCGAGAAGCTCGAACAAACCAGCATCTGCTTTACTTTTTTGGTTAACTCCAGCAAACCGGCACGGTCCTCTTCAACGCCGTCTGCTAGTCCTTGATAAGCAAAATCGACGAGAGGCAACACACCTTGTTCAGACAGCAGATCGCCGATCAGAGCCCACTGTTCAACGGTGGGATCGATGCCGGTTGGATTGTGACAGCAACCGTGCAGAAGGATCACATCCCCCTTCGGAATCTTTTTGATTGAAGCGCACATGGCGTCGAAATCAAGTCCATTGGTAGCAGGGTCGCGATAGTCGTACTTTTCACAAGTCAGACCGGCTACAGCAAAGATGGTGTTGTGGTTGGCCCAAGTCGGGTTACTCAGCCATAGCTTTGCCTCAGGGTGCACGGTGTGCAGATAGTCACCGGCAACCCGCAGGGCCCCCGTACCACCGGGACATTGTGCGGTCGCGGCACGTTTAGTGGCGATGATTTCGTGTCCTTCACCGAACAGTAGTTCCTGGACCTGCGCACAGTATGCTGGATCACCGGTCATTGGCAGGTAACCCTTGGAGCTTTCCTGTTCAAGGATCAGTTTTTCAGCCTTTTTCACAGTACCCAGCACAGGCGTCTTGCCAGTGGAATCTTGATAAACGCCAACGGAGAGATTTATCTTGTCAGGGTTGGGGTCCGCTTTGAACATCTCGGTCAAGCCGAGAATCGGATCGGGTGGAGCAATTTGTACCTTCTCGAACATTGCAAATATCCTTTCTCTCTGGGAGAATTGCTTGTCGGTAATCACTAACGAAATTTGAACACATTCTAATAACAGGCAAACTCCAGCTTCTTCTACCTCAAGCAACTGCACTTGTCAAACCTAAACCTCACATCACCGAGGGTCACGATATTTAACCATGAATTAGCATTCCAAAATGGCAAGCGGCTGTTTTCGGTTTACAAACTGGAGGATCTTCCAACGCATTGGATTCTCACAGAATTTGATCAATCAGTGACGACAGTACAAACCCCAGTTATTTGTTCATATGATATGAAGTGAAGAAATGAAGTATTTATTACAACACTAACAGCAAAGGGCTTAACCGAAAACGGCTAAGCCCTTGATTTTACTGGAGCGGGAAACGGGATTCGAACCCGCGACCTTCAGCTTGGGAAGCTGACACTCTACCACTGAGTTATTCCCGCGAATAAAGA
>JAUVAJ010000003.1 GCA_030591795.1 Desulfuromonadales bacterium
CGACTTTGGGAGCAGGCCAAAAAAAATGAGATGTCCGAGAAAAGAGCGTAAAAACGAGACCTTGACTGGGGATGAATATGTTGTCCACAAATTTTGTTAATAACATGTGCAAAAGCCTGTTTGCAAACTATTTGAATATAGCTTTTCATTGACACTATACAAAATGCCTATTTTTTAACCATGTTAATTTTCTCTTTAATTACAGGATGTTGTGAAGTTTTCGTAGCTTCTGTCTATCTATCTCAGGTAGGTTTACCTATATGATAAAAATATCACTAATAAAGGTTATTCAATGTTCATAAAACTCTTTATCTTGTTCATAACTGTCCCGATTCTCGAGGTTTTTATTCTGCTCGATGCGGCTGAACATATTGGACTTTGGCAGACGGTTTTACTGGTTATTGCTACGGGCGCAGCGGGTGCCTACCTAGCCAAGAGCCAGGGTCTGGATTTACTGCAAAGAATACAGACAGCAACCAATCAAGGTGAGTTGCCAGCGCAAGAACTTATTGATGGAGCGTTTATTCTCGCCGGTGGGCTGGTGCTCTTGACGCCGGGATTTATCACCGATCTGGTCGGGTTCATTTTTTTGGTGCCGTGGAGTCGCGAACCGTTAAAGCGTTATCTTGTTGCATGGTTCAAAAACAGAATAGATCGGGGTGAGTTTCAGATTCGTAGATATTGATGGCGTCGCAAAAAGTCCGCCCGACTGCGTTGTAGAGCTTTTTCAGGACCTAGACCTATAATATGTAGGCCTTCGCCCCTGAAAAACCGTTGTGCCTTGTGGTGCGAAATATTTGTTTCGCCATCTGATTCTATTTTGCGAGTGCATCAGACATTGAAAAACAAGAAAAACAAGTCAAACCATAATATCGGGATAACAGAGCCAGTCTTCCTCAAACTCCATAGCTTTGCTGTTGTCGAATTCTATAACAGGTAAGTCACTGGCTTGAATGGGGTGAGCAAAGGTATTGCCGGTCACGCCACCGGTCATAAATATAATTCCCAACATTATCGGCAGAGCCACAGAAACCATAAAATGAATAGCCAGACCACGCTTGCGGCCAAACACCCGCTTCATCATGGTCAGACGATAAAATTCATCTGCCGCCATAATACGAAACAAAGAGACGACGGCAACCGTAAAAGCGAACACACCCATTATAAGGTCTGGCATCATGGCCTGCTCCTGACTCAATCCCTGCCAATATAATATCGTCTTATTGGCATTCCGACAAGTCACTATAATTATAGTGCAATCAGTGCCAGTTCAGGATCCTATAATTTTGACCAAAACCCGTTTTTTTCGATTACCATCAAACTCACCGTAAAAGATTTGCTCCCAGGGGCCGAAGTCAAGTATCCCCTTGGTAACAGCGACTACAACTTCGCGCCCCATAATACATCTTTTCAGATGAGCGTCGCCGTTATCCTCACCAGTCAAATTATGAGCATAACGCGTTATAGGCTCATGCGGAGCAAGTGTCTCCAGCCATTTTTCATAGTCAGCGTGCAATCCAGGTTCATCGTCGTTTATAAAAACTGAAGCCGTAATGTGCATGGCATTTACCAGGCAAAGGCCTTCACTAATTCCACTCTCCTCAAGACAAACGTTAATCTGTGGTGTAATATTCAAAAGACCGCGTCGACCATTAATAGAGAACCAGAGTTCCTGACGATAAGATTTCATTTTCAGCTCCATATAATCACTGTATTATTGACTGCACTTAATCGGGACAACTACTTTGCATATTCGAAATTCACTCTTAAACCATACAACAACTAATATACTTCTCTGTATACTGTTGTTTTTGTTAGCTTCTTGTGGGTCACCGCCAAAACAAGAAGTGACAGCTTTGACGTCTGCAAGAACTGTTCAGGCCTTTCACCATAAAAAACTGGAATTGATATTTACGACTCACGAATATTACTGGGACTCTCTTGACCAGGGCGTCCCACCGCTTATTCTTAAAAAATTTCCAAATGATTTACATCTTATGCACTCTACTCAATTAAAAAAAGAACTGTTTTTCAGGACAATGCTGCCGATGGCGATGTTAGCAAATGAAGAGGTCAGCGACCAACGCAACAGCTTGAAAGTAATCTTCCTTAGTTTCGATCAAGAAGGGTCTATTTCTTCCTCACAACAAAAAAAGTTAACATCTCTACTGAAACGATATCGAATCAAGGCTGACCCCCTGCTGAACCCACAGACCAGAGAATTGGCGTTAAGTCGTGTCGATAGCATTCCGGAGTCTTTAATTCTGGCCCAAGCCGCCAACGAATCCGGTTGGGGGACCTCCAGATTTGCCCGTGAGGCAAATAATATCTTTGGAGAGTGGACGTTCACCCCCGGAACGGGGCTTGTCCCTGAGGGGAGACCGGAGGGTGAGATCTACGAAGTGCGCCGTTTTTCCAACCTCTACCAGTCTGTACGCTCTTACATACGCAACATCAACACTCACCGAGCCTACTCTTCATTAAGAGAGATTCGCCAACGTCTGCGCAAAAACAACCTGACGGTTACCGGTGCTGAGTTAAGTTCCGGACTGAAATACTATTCAACCCGTCGAGAAGCCTATTCAGCTGAAATTGAAGCGATGATAAAATCAAATCGCCTGGAACAGGTTATCACCCGCACCTACCTGCGATCTGACGCCTCGGTTCCCAGTGTAGAAAAAATCACACCAACAATCGGTCTAATCAGCAGCAAGGAACAACTGATAAAGAGGATAGGAACCCTCTAGGAGCTCCTAGGAAGCTTGCAGCATGGCGTGGCTACCGGACATTAAACCATGGCTGGCTGAACCAACCCCATCCGCCTTTTTTCAACGGAACAGTCAACGTATATTTATTGCGTCTTCCGGTTAACGGTTTTTCGGCCTGAATCAAAAAATCAGCTTCACTCCCGGCAATTTTCTCAATATTAAGACTATTATTTCCCTGAACAAAACCCTGCAAACGCCGCACATCAAAACGGTCTGTATCAATCCTGACCTTTAGTGCTGGTGGATTATTGCCCAAAACCGGATTGACCGTTTCAATAAACTCCACAGCAAGTCGACTCATCGACAGTTTGCTGCGAAACTGTTTCAGTGTGGCGTAACCACCACCCATCGGGAATCGCGGGATTGTAAATAAACCGCTCGTGTCATCAACAACCCCGGACTGTTGTGAGATTGCGGCTTCAAACCCTAGTTCCTGTACAAGTGCGACCAACTCTGGAGAAAACTCACCGTATGGATAGGCAAACAAGGTCGGCAATAGACCTAACTCTTTCTTAAAAGCAGACTGGGCCCGCATAATGTCAGACTTGACCCGCTCACGCCACATCGCAGTCGATTCGTCCGCTGTCTGCTCAATCAAATAATCGTGGGTAGCTGAATGGTTGCCGATGACAACCCCCTCTTTAACCAACGCCCGCAATTCATCCCAGTCAAGATAGCCGCGAGTGCCGACCGAATCAGTATTAACAAACAGCGTGACCGGAAAACCATATTTACGCAAAATCGGCATGCCGTTAGATAAAAATGTGGTGAACGCATCATCTACCGTCAGCACAGCGGCTTTCGTCGGCAGTAGTTGACCGTGTTTTAGCTGTCTAACGATTTCAGACAGAGAGTGAACTTCGGTTTTCGTCTGTTTCAGGTGTTCAAGGTGGGAAGTAAATGCCTCAAGAGAGATATTTGTCGATGGATACTTATGTTCGCCAAAGCGATGATAGATAAAGATGTTGACCTGCCCGACTGCAGCTGTTGCAGCAAAAGAAGCGACTCCGGACAAAAGCAACAAACTAAAAAAAATGAGTATTGCAGAGAAGCGAACAAGCATAGCGGCCTCCTGTTCAGGCAGATTTGACCTTATCACGCAGAAAGCGTCGGATTGAGTTCCTGGCTCTGGGCGTTACTGCCCACTCCAACCATTTTGGCAGTACAGTTGGCTTGTCAGATAACTCAATCGAAACCTGATCGCTATCCATCAATCTCGATTTAAGATGCCGGGTTCGGCCGTTAACGCTGGCGCGCAATGCATGCAGGCCGAGCTCAACGTGGATATTAAAGGCAAAATCGAGGACACTGCTACCCTCAGGCAAGGTGAAGGTTTCACCGCGTGGCGTGTAAACCTGGATTGTTCTTGAAGCCAGACGTAACGATTCAGCATCAAATGCCGACTCACCCTCAAGTAGTGAATGCATGAGATTTTTGAAGTTTGTGTGACGGAATTCAAACCCTGGCGCCAGCACGCCAGATTCATTGAACCGGGCCAGTTTACGGGTTGTAATCTCGACCCGCATGCGTAATTCACCCGACTGCACAGTCGTTTTCAACGCCTGATAGCCAAACTGTGATGGTGCGTTCAGATGATCCCGGAGTTTCCCGGTGATAGGCGGATAGAGGTCATGGATTAAGCCGAGCGCCATGTAGGCTTCCATGCTGTGGCCAACCAAAATCTCCAGTGTGTATAAAGATTGTAGTCCGCGCCGCATTGTTTGCACCGCAGGTAGACTGAATTTACGCCAGCGATCCTTCAATGAAAAAGAAATTTTATGCGAGTCGAGTGACGAATGAACTTCAGACTTTATCTTGCGTAAAAAATGCTCATTTCTACTTTGCATCATCTCCATATAGTCCAGATAACGCCCTGAACGTTTTGGATATAGTACGTTAAGCGATAACTCTTCCAGTTCATCAGCGACATAGCCCATGCCGAGATGAGAAGCCAGGGGAACGTAGACCATCCTGGTCTCTTCAGCTATCAGCTCTTGTTTTTCAGGTTTTAAAGCCTCGATTGTGCGCAGGTTGTCAATCCGGTCCCAGAATTTAAGACAGAGCACCCGCACATCCTCAATCGCGGCAATTATTTGTTTTCGATAGGTTTTCTCTTTCAGCGATTGCCGATTAAGATGCTTATCATCAGCCTTGGTCAGCCCGTTTACCAGCAGAGCGACATCATCACCATATTGTTTACCGACTGATTCAAGCGTGACTGGAGTATCCTCTACAACATCATGTAGCAAAGCGGAGATAACAGACGAAAAGTCCATCCAGTGCCGTGCAGCCAGATGTGCCACACGCAAAGGATGAAAAAAATACGGTTCACCAGATTTGCGCAACTGGCCAGTATGAGAAACCCGTCCGAAGTCAAAAGCTTGTTGCAGACGATCCATTTCAGAATCAAGCTCATCTTCGCTCAGTCCACCACCATAGTGAGTGACCAGTAATTCCATGATCTCATTGAACAGGCGCTGTTCATGTTTTGCGTTATACTCAGTCTTCAAACCGCGTAGCAACTCCTCTCAACTGCATCAAATAATTTGCAACAGTGTAATCGTACTTACCCGACTCAGCAAGTAAAAGAATCCTGCAAAATAAAAACGGGGCAAGAAACTGGAGCTAACCCGGAGGCCATTCCATGTCACGACCGCCAAGCAGGTGAAAATGAACGTGCCAGACAACCTGCCCTCCCGCAGCGTTACAGTTCGTAACCAGACGAAAACCGTCCTCGGAGAAATCGAGATCATGAGCCAACTTACCGGCAACCTGGTATATGTGACCAATCAGCTCATTGTCAGCGGTCGTCAGGTCGAGAACGGTACGAATATGCTTGCGCGGCACGATCAGCAGATGATGCGGCGCCTGAGGCTGGATATCCTCAAAAGCAACAACCGATTCATCTGCATAGACAATTTTTGCCGGGATCTCCCCGGCGGCGATTTTACAAAATAAACAATCTGTCGACATGTCGCCTCACTTTCTACTCAAAAAAGTTAAAGGTCCTTATTCGGGTAAAATTCCGGATAATAACAGACATTGACATTGCAATCCTGACCGAAGCGGGTGCGGTGTGCGGCAAGCGCCTTCTCACGGTAAAGGGACTCATCCAGTCCTGACAAAGCTAAAGTGGCAAACTCACCAGCGAGCAGCACATTTCTGGTTTTCATTACTGACGGCGCACCACGCCCGACAAGTTTGAGCCCGGACAATCCCGCGTTGAACAAAGCCGGAATCGCACAAAGGCCACAACCATGGCGACGATTAGTCTGAGACCATGACGACTGTTGTTCTATTGCAGGTTGCAGGGTAGCAGCGCTGTCAGGTTCTACCGCTTCGATCATATAAGGAGTTTCACAGGGCCAGATTCGATCATGGCTGGAGTGATGAAAGGTGCACAACCCTTCAGTGTTCGGACAATTACCAACCAGCAGAAAAGCATCAAAACTGATGTGCGGCTGAGTTTTAATTATGGCAGCCATTTCAGAGACCGGTAAATGCCGCGGCAAGACAATACGGTTAATACCGGCATCAGCATAAACCGCTACAGCTTCACTGTTAGCCAGATGAGCCAGAGTGCTGGCATGCAATTCAAGAGAGGGATATAGTTTTCTGACCCGCCGTAACAACCCGAGGTCGGCCAGAATCAGTCCATCGACACCGGCGTCAACAACTTCGGCTATATAATCGAGCAACGCCGGCATCTGTGCATCGGTGTAAAATGGCGCATTCAATGTCAGACTGAATCGGGCCTGTCGTGCGTGAACCGCAGACAGGATCACTTGAAGTTCAGCCAGATCATCAATCTGGGCTGCGGCGAAGGTTCTCTGGTTGATAGAGGTGTAGAGACTGAAGCTTTCACTCCACTCGGTCGGCACATAACCACCATAGAGCTCCGAAGCTCCGGCATCGAGCAACGGTGTCACCTCTGAGAGTCGGTCTACCGGCGAGATAATCTTCATATTTCCTCACCTGTCCGGAAACGCCAGATTGTGTCCCGGCGGTAATCCCACCAGCTGCCATCAACTTTTGAATCGAGGGTTTTACCGACAATCACCAGAGTCAACGCCGGACGTTTATCTGGAGTATCAAGATTAAAGAAATCCCGACCACCGACCTGCTCAACAATAGAATCGAGGGTCCCGGAAACCACTTCCTCATCAGGAAGGCAAAGCCGGTGTAGTAGCGCAATCGGCACATCCTCGCCATAACCGGCTCTTAAATCATCGACCAGCTGCTCCAGAGGCAGGTTGTTCATATAGATCAGTAAGGTTGCGCCGGGCGCTGCCAGCTTGCGGATAGAGATGGCGTCATCATCACCGAGAGTCCGAGGAGAAGCAATTATGGCCCGGCTACAGACGCCCGGCAGATCAAATGTCTTCTTCAGATTGGCCGAAGCGGCATTAGCCGTACCGACTCCGGGAATAACTTCAGCAACAGCAGAGAAGTGATCGATCAACGCCTGAAAAGGTGAATAGAAGGTAAGGTCGCCCGGGATCAGAAAAGCGACACTGCCAGACTTAAGCTGTTCATTAACCTGATCGATCAACTCAGCAAAATAGTAAGCAAACGGAATACGAACTTCTTTGCCCTGCAGCAATTCGGCAAAAATATGATCATACGGCTCAGCGACGTAAACCAGGTTACATTCTTCCAAAGCACAGCAGGCGCGCAGTGTTAAAAGATCTGCGGCACCTGGTCCGGCACCGATAAAATAGACGCGCCCGTTCATACAGCGACCCGCTGCAGAGCAATCAAAAATTCACGATTACCCTTCGGTCCGAGAAGTGGACTATCCGTCAAACCTATTACCTCACAGCCTGATGTGACGGCAAACTGACGAATTCGCGCGATGACCTGCTCGTGCTTCGCCTGATCCCGCACAACCCCACCCTTACCGACCTCGCCGCGCCCGACTTCAAACTGTGGCTTGATCAAAGCAATAATCTGGGCGTCAGCGGCAAGTAATTGCAGAGTCGGCGGCAGCACCTTTTCCAGTGAAATAAATGAGGCATCAATCACAGCTAATCCTGGTTTTTCAGGAATAGACGCCGCATCAACATGACGAATATTGGTACGTTCCAGATTGACCACCCGATCATCGCTGCGCAGTTTCCAATCGAGTTGGCCGTAGCCAACATCAACTGCGTATACCCTGGCGGCACCGTGTTGTAGGAGACAATCGGTAAAACCGCCAGTGGAGGCCCCAACATCGAGGGCGATCACACCATCAACCAGAATGGGGAAGGCAGCTAAAGCTTTTTCCAACTTCAAACCACCACGCGAAACATAAGGAATATCATTTTTTTTAAGACGGATTTCGGCATCGATAAAAATTCGAGTACCGGCCTTGTCTACCACGTTATCCGCAACCAGCACCTGGCCGGCGAGAATCAATGCACGAGCGCGCTCACGGGAGGCGACAAGACCACGTTCTACCAGAATTTTATCTATCCGTTCTTTGGCCACGGGACTTTCCTGACTGAGGGAAACAGAGCTGTTTATAGTCAGAACAGATTAACATACAGCAGAAAAAATAGAGGTGAAATTCGTTCAGAGGGATGAAACAAATTCGATATTGGCCGGCACTTTGTAATGGGCAATTTTCCCACTACAAAAAGCACGTAATGTTGCAGGATCAACCGTCTCTCCGGCAACGGCAACAACCTTGGCCGCAACAATCTCACCCAGAGCACGATCGGCGATGCCGTAAACCTGTACCTGTTTAACAGCTTGATGCTGCAGCAGACAGTTCTCAATTTCTATCGGATAAATATTTTGTCCACCACGGATAATCATATTACGCAGGCGACCGGTAATTCGATAATAACCGGTGGAATCAACGCATGCCAGATCCCCGGTATGCAACCACCCTTCGCTGTCTATCGACCGGGAAGTCTCTTCCGGCATTTTATAGTAACCGAGCATCAGCATGCTGCTACGTGAGCACAGCTCGCCCTCTTCGCCAGTTGAAGCTTCACTGCTGGTAACCGGGTCGACAATCTTGACTTCGACACCCGACAACGGCTTGCCGACAGTCGCTACCCGTTTCTCTGGCGGCTCATCAACCGGAGTTTGGGTGATCAATGGTCCGGATTCGGTCTGTCCGTAAGCGATCGTGATCTCGCCAGCATGCATCTTGGTGATTACATCGGTCATTAATTCTACCGGGCAAGGTGCACCGGCCATAATCCCGGTGCGTAATGTAGAGAGATCGTAACGAGCAAACTCCTCCGACTCCAGCTGAGCCAGAAACATCGCTGGTACGCCGTGCATAGCGGTACACTGCTCATCAGAGACAGCCTTCAACGCTGCTTCCGGCGTAAACCGTTCCAGCACAACCAGCGTCGCTGCATGGGTCAGACAAAGCATCAGTCCGAGCGAACAAGCGAAAGCGTGAAAAAATGGCAACGGCAAGCAGAGACAATCACTGTTGCTGAAACCGAGATTGGCTCCGGCTATGACGCCATTTTCCAGAATTGCCGACTGACTGAGCATTACCCCCTTCGGCGTGCCGAAGGCTGCTGAGGTGTATTGGATATTGACCAGATCAGCCAACGAAACATTACTTGCGAGCGCATTAATCTGCTCCGAACTCACAATGTTGCCCGTTTCAACGAATTTATCAAAACTGATAAAACCTGGAGCTGCGGTACCGAACAAAACCAATGACTGTAGCTTGGGAAACTCAGCTGAAGCAGCAGGCTGACCTGGCGAACTAAAATAAGGCAACAGTTCCTGCATGATCCCGATGTATTCATCTGACTTGAAGCCGGGCGCCATGAACAGAAATTCGGCATCAGAATGAGCCAATTGCAGTTTCATCTCCGGGGCTTGTAGAGAAGTGTCGAAGCTGATGACCACCGCGCCAATTCGGGCCGCGGCCAAAAACGTCAGCACCCACTCAGCACGATTCGGCGACCAGAGAGCAATATGCATCCCCGGCTTTATAGCTGAGGAAACCATACCACAGGCAACGCGATCAACCTCCTGATCTAGTTGCTGCCAGGTATAGCGACAGACGCCAGGAAAGATCAGTGCATCCTGCTCAGGGAACAAACGAGCATTATGAGCTAATTGGGCGCCGATTGTTTTCAGTTTTAATTTACTCAATACAACCTCATAAAACCAGAATCACATCCAGCGCTTGCGCCGTTTATATGATTTTATATTCTTGAACGTCCGACGCTCGCCACCACCACCCAGATAAAATTGTTTAATGTCTTCGTTGTTCAACAACTCTTCACGGGTGCCATCCATAACAATTTTTCCCGACTCCATTATGTAGCCATAATCAGCACAACGCAGAGCCATATTGGCATTCTGCTCAACCAGAAGCATGGTGATCCCCTGCTCCCGGTTAATTGTTTTGATAATCTCAAAAACTTCCTGCACCAGTAACGGCGACAACCCCATGGAAGGCTCGTCAAGCAGGATCATCTTTGGCTTAGCCATCATCGCCCGACCGATTGCCAGCATCTGTTGCTCGCCGCCGGACAGATAACCTGCCATGCCAGTACGTTCTTTAAGTCGCGGAAAATAGCTGAAGACCTTTTCGATATCATCCGAAAGGTTGCGCTCCTTGCGGGTATAACCGCCAAGGCGTAAATTTTCAATAACCGTCATATCCTCAATAATGCGCCGACCTTCCATGACCTGAAAGATCCCCTTGCGGACAATCTTTTCCGGTTCGTGGTTGGCGATCTGCTCACCATTGAATTCAATTGAACCACGCGTTACCCGACCGTCTTCTGAGCGCAATAGTCCGGAAATTGCTTTAAGGGTCGTCGATTTACCCGCACCATTCGGACCGAGAAGCGTGACAATCTGCCCTTTAGGCACCGTTAAGCTGATACCACGCAAAACGAGAATAACTTCGTCGTAAACAACTTCGATATTGTTGACAGTCAGCAACGCCTCACTGACAGCCGGTTTTCCTGCAGTTTCAGTCATAAATGTTTCAATCCAGAGATTACGTTGTGGTACTACCGGAGACGGCCTTTTGCAGACCGTCTCCGGAGATCAATCTACCAGCCTAACCACTCATCGCGACGTGGGACTTCTACTGTTGCCTGCTTCTCCATCTTGAAATCACCCTTGTTGAACAGACTCTTATAAACCGAAACCAGAGTTGTTCCACGATGATCTTCTGCAGTCCAGGTCGACGGCAGACAGATGCCATCCAGCCCGGCCGGAACATAAGACTTCATCATTTCCATTTCAGCCTTGATGGTGGTGCCGTTAAGCTCACCTTTTTTGTCGGCGATCTTCATGGCATCAACCATAAACATGGTTGAACAGACACCACGCACATAGTGCAGCGCGCGATACTCGTCGGCACTCTTGGCCGAAGTAGCAGAGATACCCTTCATCACGGTATTGTCGCTGGAGCCAGCGTTCCATGGTGCAGCACCGACAACCCAGGCAACACCGTCACCAGACTCTTTAGCGGCTTTTATACCGTTTTCGTCCCAACCCCAGACATTTGCCAGAAATTGCACGTCGACGCCGACAGTTTTGCATGATTTAATCAATGAAATATTCGACCCGGAAGTGTTGCCGAGGTAAGCATAATCAGCACCGGAATCTTTCAAGGATAGGCACTGAGCCTTGGTGTCAGCCGGTTTCATCGAATAAACGATTGGCTGCAGCACTTCAAAGCCGAGCTCCTTGGCATAAGCGCCACAAGCATCCTTCGGGGCATTCGGGTACGGATGGTTGTCACCCATATGCGTGAACTTGGGGGTTCCCTTGCTCCCTTTAGTCTTCCAGTCTTCCATAGCCCATTGCACCAGACCACGACAGCCGTCTGAGTATGACGGACCGTAGAAGAAATTGTACGGGGCCGACGACTTGGTCCGGGGAGACTTACCGGTCGGGTCGGTCAAGTGTCCGGAATATGACGCCGAAACATAAGCAACCTTGTCACGGGCAATAAACTTGACCAAAGCTTCGGTGTCAGCAGTACCCCAGCCCTGAATCGCTACTGGTTTGAGGCCTGATTTCCATTTCTTGTAGGTTGCCACTGCCCGGTCAGCCTTGTACGAATAATCGACCGTTTCAAACTCGATCTGCTTTCCGTTAATACCGCCGTTCTGGTTCACGTAGTTGAGCGCGTCAAGAACCCCCTGGCCATAATGTGAACCGACCCCAGCGGTCGGCCCGGTAAAATCAGCCAGATGACCAACGGGAACTGTTGCCCCCCAAGCTGTACCAGCGATAAACAGCCCAAGTGAAAGCGAAACGATCATACTCTTCAGATACTTTTTAAACATGATCTACCTCCTCTTTTTTTTGCAAACATGCATTGTTTACACAACGGGAGACATTCTCCCTTATAATCAGCATCTAACACAATAGATGCGTATTCAGAAAGAGAACGGGTATAACTTCCAGTAAGCCTTGATCCGTTGCCAGCGATGGGCGAGACCATCAGGTTCAAAAATCAAAAACAGCACTATCGCCAGACCAATTGCCATCTCTTTTATATAAGCCAGAGATTGAATAAAACCGGGCATATAATTACTAGCCAACTGCACACCAAATTCCATAAACTCTGGAAGCAGAACCATAAAAACTACGCCCATTAGTGTCCCTGAAATGGAGCCAAGGCCACCGATAATGATCATGGCCAGAAATTGAATCGACAACACAATAGTGAAACCTTCAACCGAGACAAAACCGAGATAATGCGCAAACAGAGCGCCGCCGATACCGGCATATAAAGCTGACAAGCCGAATGACATAACCCGATACCAGGTCAGGTTTATCCCCATGATCTCTGCCGACAAATAGTGGTCACGAACTGCCACTAAAGCACGTCCATCCCTGGAGCGAATCAAATTTGAGGTCAGCGTGTAAACAACAAGGACATAGAAGAAAACGACATAAAAATATGATTGATCGGTGTCAAAAGCATAACCGAACAAGGTGAAATATTCAGCCATGGCACCGGCAGAACCGCCGGTGAACCAGTTGGCCCGGGCAAAGAAATCCTCAAGGATGAATTGTGATGCCAATGTGGCAATCGCCAGATAAAGGCCTTTAATGCGCCCGGCCGGAATACCGACCAGGATGCCGACTAGCATGGTCATGGCACCAGCCACAGGGATCGAGAAAAACACCGGCAGGCCGATCGAGTTATTCAGCCAGGCTGAAGCAAAAGCACCAAAACCGAAAAATGCCGCATGTCCCAGGGATATCTGGCCAGTAAACCCGACGACGAGGTTAAGGCCGAGGGCAGCGATCCCGTAATAGCCGACCTGAATCATCAGGTTCAATATATAAGGGTTGGCCACAAATGGTATGCAAAGCATCAACACAATAACAGTCAGTGCCACGTAACGCGTAAACGGCGTGGCAAAGATCGTCATGTCTGACGAATAATTGGTGCGGAAATCACCGCATGGACGTAGAGATTTTCCGAAAGCCATAAATCTAGATCCTCTCGATATCCTCGGTGCCGAACAAGCCGTATGGACGGATCATAAGAATAATGATCATGGCGTAGAACGGGGCGATTGTGTACAGATTGCCGATGTGTAACCACTGGCTGTCGCAAAATTCGGCCAGATTCTCCAGAACACCTATAAGCAGCCCACCAACAATCGCACCGACGATCGAATCGAGACCACCGAGAATAACCACCGGAAAGACTTTGATCCCGAAAAACGAAAGTGCAGACGACACGCCGTTAACCATACCTATAACAATTCCGGCCAACGCAGAAACAACAGCGGAGATAGCCCAGGATGCGGCAAATACAGCCTTGACCGAGATGCCGAGGCTCTGGGCGACCTGTTGATCAAAAGCGGTAGCCCGCATCGCCAGACCGGTTTTTGAATATTTGAAAAAATAATAGAAGGCAATCATGATCAGCAACGAGATGACCATACTCAAGATATATGGAGATTGGACCTGTAACCCCATAATATTAAAACTCGACGTTTCAAATACTTCAGGGTAAACCTTGGTTTCATGGCCGAACAATAGCCCGATCAACGCCTGAAAAAACATCGACAGACCGATAGTCACCATGATAACCGAAATTATCGGTTCACCAATCAGCGGTCGCAACACTATTACTTGCAGGGCGATACCAAAAACAACCATAAACATCAGCGCTAAAGGAAAACCAAACCAGAAAGGAATTTCAAATTTCACCAGCAACCACCAACAGGTCCAGGCACCGATCAACAGAAACTCGCCCTGGGCAAAATTGACCACCCGGGTAGATTTATAAATCAACACGAAACACATTGCCACGACCCCGTACAAGGTACCGACAATAAGACCGTTGATAACTAATTGTATTAACAACTCTGTATTCATATTTTTTTCACTTTTCTACCAGCCAGCTAACGCTTTGCGCGGGCTACCGGCATGAATATCGAGCTCTACCACCCTCAATTCAGTTTTGATATTCGAGGTTGTACCATCCTGAAAGGTGATTTCAGTATCGACCGGAACCTGATCCTGATCATTATAGACCGCATCGATAATCGACCCATATTTTTCACGGATAACGCCACGCCGTACTTTTCTGGTTCTGGTCAGCTCACCATCATCAGCATCAAGTTGTTTATAGAGCAACAAAAACCGCTGGATGCGTTGCTGCACCGGCAATGAATTATTAACTGTTTCGATTTCGGACTGAATCAGGTCATAAACTTCAGGCAGTGACGAAAGATTAATGTAATTGGTAAACGCAATCCGATTCTGTTCAGCCCATTTAGCGACAATATCGAATCTGATACAGACCATGGCAAACAGATAAGGCCGCTCGTTGCCGATCGTTACAGCTTCAGCAATATAGGGTGAAAACTTCAATTTATTCTCAATAAACTGCGGTGAAAACTTATTGCCGACAGAAGTCACAGCCAAATCACTGATCCGGTCAATAACTACCAGTTGGCCATTATCAACATTGAAGTAACCGGCATCACCGGTCGACATCCAGCGCTCGGCATCAACAGCTTTACGCGTCTCCTCTTCATTTTTGTAATAACCGCAGAACATACCAGGAGTCCTGGCCATAATTTCACCAACGCCGTTTTCGTCGGCATTGTTTATTTTGACTTCACTGCCGGAAAAAGGGACGCCAACAGAATCAAAATCGACAGCATCTGCAGCGTGGATAGTATAGGCGCCCCCCATCTCGGTCTGACCGTAGATCTGGCGCAAAGGAATGCCCATCGACAGAAAAAACCTGAAAGTATCCGGGCCAAGAGCCGCGCCACCAGTTGCTGCCGAAGTCAGATTTGAGAAACCGATTCTGTCTTTGAGGGCCTTGAACAGTAGATGCGTTGCCAGCCAGGAGCGTTTCTGTTGCAGGGCTGCTCGTTCAGACAAGGCCATACCAAGCTTAAACATCAATCGCTTGAATGGGGTCGAATCCATCATTCGCGCCTTGATATCTGCCGAAATGGATTCCCATACCCGCGGCGCCAACAAGACAAAATTTGGCCCGATTTCACGTAGATCATCCATCAAGGTTTCCGGCTCTTCGACAAAATTGACAATAATTCGTGACAATAATGCCTGCGCAACTGCGTAGACCTGCTCCATTACCCAGGGCAACGGCAGAGCTGAAACATAATCATCACCTGGATATCGCGGATCGGCCTGCAGGTAGTCGATACAGTGGATCAACAGTGGACCACCCTGCAACATTGCAAGTTTCGGATTTGCAGTAGTGCCGGAAGTAGGACAAAGGATTGCTATATCGTCAGCCTCGCCCGCATCGACCAATGCTTTGTATAGATCAGGTTGCTGCGATTCGAGATCGCTGCCGCGCTGCAACAGCTCATCCATGCTTAACAGGCGATCATCCTGATACTTACGCATCCCGCGCGGGTCGACATAAACAATATGCTTTAAACCAGGACAGTCGTCGGCAATCTCAAGCAGTTTATCAACCTGCTCTTCATCCTCGGCAACGATCAATTCGGCATCGGCATAGTTAATCAGGTAGGTGACTTCCTCGTTCAGCGAATCCTGGTACAGACCAAAGATCGAGGCCCGAACAGCATGCGCCGCAATCTCACTGAAAATCCAGTGTGGCCGGTTGTCACCGATAATACCGACCACTCCATCAGCGCGGACACCGAGTGAATACATGCCGAGTGCAATCAACCGGACTGATCGCTCATAATCGCTCCAGGTGATCTCGTTCCATATGCCGAAATCCTTCTCGCGCATGGCGACATCATCAGGATGATTCAGTGCATTATAGGCCAGTAATTTCGGAAAGGTGTCGTAAACCGAAACATCGGGATAAAGCGGCAAATTGCTCAAGAGACGCCCTCCCCATCAGCTATTGCAGGTGCAACGTACGGCTCGTCTTCGCCGAGATAGGCTTTACGAACCATAGCGTTTTCAAGGATTTCTTCAGGTAGGCCTTTAGCTATTCTCTTGCCGAAATCCAGCACCATAACCCGGTGCGAGATATCCATGACCACACCCATATCATGCTCA
Organism: Desulfuromonadales bacterium; assembly: GCA_030591795.1. Next base: position 16,248 of record JAUVAJ010000003.1, read on the forward strand.
ATCATAATCACCGTCATTCCGAGCTCTTCATTCAGATCGATGATATAGCGTGCCATGTCCTCTTTCTCTTCATGGTTCATCCCGGCCATCGGCTCATCGAGCAGAATAATGTCCGGTTTAAGAGCTATTGCACGAGCCAGTTCGACCCGCTTGCGCAAACCATAAGAGAGGGTGCCGGCTATCGATGTACGGATATGGGCAATTTCGAGAAAATCGATTATGTCCTCGACTTCACGGCGATGCTCCAGCTCCTCGCGTCTGGCACCGGAGAACCAGTACAGAGAACCGGTGAGGAAATTATTACGAATCAGATGATGCCGCCCGACCATAATATTGTTGAGAACGGTCATATGGTTAAACAAAGCAAGATTTTGGAAGGTACGCCCGATACCGAGACCACCGCGGGCATTCGGCTTCAGGCCGATAAGCTCTCGCCCCTTGAAGGTAATAGATCCACGTTGCGGTTGATAGCGGCCTGAAATACAATTAAGCAGTGAGGTTTTACCTGCACCGTTAGGACCAATAATTGAAAAAAGCTCACCTTGTTTAACAGAAAAATCAACAGCCTGAAGAGCTTTGATCCCACCGAAAGAGAGACTTAGATCGGAAACTTTGAGGATAGGTTGAATCTGTACCATGTCATTTCAATACAATTAAGATTAATATTGCGAACGAGCGAGTAATATAAACATTTTGACGTAAAAATACAAACACTGTTTTGAAATTTCGGTCGCCCCAAACTGCTGAAATAAATAACGAATTCAGCGCAGCAACCGAATAAAGCGATCAAACAAATGTTTGGCTATATCAAAAAATACAGGTCAAATTGAGTAAAAGGGTTTAAAAACAGAAAACCTGAAGACAAACCTGGAATAATTTATTCAGCAGCGCTAGCCATGAAGCTAAATCCGGCGTCAAGAGCCAGGTTGTTCATCGGCAGAAACCTGTGGTTCCGCTCTGGGAGAATTCCGGCAAGACCAGATTTAACCGCAGCCAAAGATACAGGTTGGATTAATTTTAGCATGGCACCGAGCATAACCATGTTGACCAACCTGGCGTCACCTGCATCTATAGCCATTTCTGTAGCAGGTATCAGGATGGTCTGAACATCATCGCGCAGCGTAATAGCTTTAACCAGAGACGAGTTAACCAGACAAAGCCCGCCTGACTTAACTTTAGGATAAAACTTCTCAAACGAAAGTGGGTTAAAGGCAAGAAGTATGCTCGGACTGCCTATGACCGGAGAACCGACATCACCATCAGCAAGAACAATAGTGCAGTTTGCTGCACCACCTCGTTTTTCAACACCATAAGCCGGAAAAAATGAAGCGTTAAGACCTGCCTCAATAGCAGTATAGGCAAGTAGATTACCGGCCAGAAGAATCCCCTGCCCGCCAAACCCAGCCATAAAAACATCCTGCATCATCAGTTATTCTCCTTCGCCGCTTGCGCTAACATCTTTGAAGACCCCGAGTGGAAAATAAGGGATCATCTCCTCAGCAACTCTGGCATTCGACTTGAGCGGGCTCATGCCCCAGTTGGTTGGACAAGTTGATAGAATTTCAACGAAAGCAAACCCGCCCTGCTCCACCTGACACTGAAACGCCTTATGAATTGCCTTACCTGCGGCGATAATATTTTTTGGCGTATCGGCTGCAACTCGACTCGAATAAGCGACACCTTCCAGGCCAGACAAAAGTTCCGCCATGCGGATCGGATAGCCATCATTGGCCACATCGCGCCCGGTCGGTGAGGTTGAGGTTTGCTGTTGCGGCAGCGTAGTCGGTGCCATCTGGCCACCGGTCATGCCATAAGTGGTGTTGTTGACAAAAATCACCGTAATAGCTTCGCCCCGATTAGCCGCATGAATGATTTCGCTGGTACCAATCGCCGCCAGATCACCATCACCCTGATAAGTGAATACAACACTGTCTTTATGTACCCGTTTTACACCAGTAGCGACAGCCGGCGCACGACCATGTGGTGCCTCGATAACATCGACATCGAAATAGCCATAGAGAAAAACGCTACAACCTACCGAGGCGATACCGATGGTCTTTTGCTGAATATCAAGAGCATCCATTGCCTCGGCACAGAGCCGGTGAATAGTGCCGTGGTGGCAACCTGGGCAAAAGTGGGTAGCTACGTCCCGTAGCGACTTCGGCCGATCAAATACCTGTTTATATTTATTAGTCATAAGTTAACCGTAATGTAATTGGATCTGTTTATAGATCTCTTCCGGCGTCGGCAGAGAACCTGCGCCTGGAGCCCGACCATAAAATGCAACATCAACTTTGCAGTTCACCGCCAGACGAACGTCGTCGACCATCTGTCCGGTGTTTAACTCAACACAGAGCAGGCGGACATTGCGTGCAGCCAGCTCTTTCAATGCCTGCTCCGGAAACGGGAACAGCGTAATCGGCCGCAACAGACCGACTTTGAGGCCGGCATCTCTGGCCATCATCACCGCCGACTTGACAATCCGTGCAGCTGAACCGAATGCCGTGACTACGAAATCTGCGTCATCGAGCCGGTAGCCCTCAAACCGGACCTCGTTCTCCTTCAGCTTTGCATATTTGGCATGCAGCCGCCAGTTGTGGGCTTCGAGCTCACCATCACCGAGATAGAGTGATTTGACAATCCGCTGATCGTCACGTCCCTGTTTGCCGGTTACTGCCCACTCCTTGGTCGGCAGATCAGTCGGCGGCGTGTACTTATGTGGCACAAGCGCCTCTTTAATCTGACCAACCACCGCATCACCTAACAACAACGCCGGTATTCGGTAGCGATCAGACAGATCAAAAGCGAGGACTGTCAGGTCGTACATCTCCTGAACCGAGCTGGGTGCCAGAACGATCAGCCGATAACCACCATGGCCGCCACCTTTGACCGATTGAAAATAATCGGCCTGTGAAGCGTCGATGCCACCGAGGCCGGGACCGCTACGACAGATATTTACGATCAAGCCGGGTAATTCACTACCGGCCATATAGGAGATCCCCTCTTGTTTTAAGGAGATACCTGGACTTGATGACGAAGTCATAGCCCGGGCACCGCCGGCACTCGCTCCGAGTAACATGTTAATTGAGGCTATCTCGCTCTCGGCTTGAATAAAGGTGCCGCCGACTTTAGGCATTTCCCGCGAAATATATTCCGGAATATCACTTTGCGGCGTAATCGGGTAACCGAAGTAATAGCGACAGCCAGCTTCGATTGCCCCCATAGCGACCGCTTCGTTACCTTTAACAAAAAGACGCTTCA
>JAUVAJ010000039.1 GCA_030591795.1 Desulfuromonadales bacterium
GTCAAGTTGACTGCATTGCCGGACCCGACCACGACCAACATAACAAACAGGATATATATCCAACCGAGGTCGGGAAGAAACCCTTTAAAAAATGGAAAGGCCAAAGTTGTTTCAAATGCAGGATAAACAAAAAGCAACATTGCTGCCGCACCGGCAATCAGCATCAACCAGAACATCTTGGCCCGAGCCGACAGTCCGTCACTGCTCTTCAGCTTTACTTTCCTGAAATCATCAACAAAACCTACCGCGCCAAAACCAATTGTCACCAATAAAGTTACCCAGACATAATAATTAGTCAGATCAGCCCACAACAGCACTGGCAGTACGATCGCCAGCAAAATCAGGGTGCCGCCCATAGTCGGCGTCCCCTCCTTTTTGAAGTGTGATTCCGGGCCAACCTTGCGAATTGTCTGCCCAATCTGCAGTTTTGACAAGGTTCTAATCAGCCACGGCCCGATAATAAAGGAGATGACAAGCGCCGTGATAGCTGCATAGATTGTCCGGAAAGTAATAAACCGAAAGACATAAAATGCGGCAAATTCTGTATGTAGCGGATAAAGTAAATGATAGAGCATCTATCTACCCTTCCTTGCACAATTGCATTTTTTTCAGAACATTACTGATCGTTTCCATGCGCATCCCTCTGGAGCCTTTTACCAGAATACGCGCGCCCGGCTGAATCAGGTCGCGCAGCAAATCAATTGCTTCTTCGTGCGAATCAACACAGGTGATTGCTCCATCTGGCATCCCGGCTTTAACCGCGCCAACCCCTGCTGCCTTGCACAACTCGCCAACCAGAATGAGTAAATCAGCTTTTGTTGCCGCCATGGCGCCTACTTTTTGATGCCAGCTGGTAGCCTCTTCACCAAGTTCAAGCATGTCACCCAGTACGGCTATGCGCTGTCCGGAGTCGGCGAGATCGTCCAGTGTGTCGAGCGCTGCCCCGACCGAAAGCGGGTTGGCATTGTAGCTATCCTCAATCAGCAGCACGTTACACTCAAGGTCAATCAACTCCATGCGACCGCTACAAGCATTGAATGCTGCCAAACCACGTGCGATTGTTTCACCATCAACGCCCATAACATGCGCGGCAGCGGCTGCAGCAAGAGCGTTGCTGACATTGTGTTGACCGACCACCCCGAGTTGTACCGGCCACTCACCATCCGGCAAAAGCAGCTTAAATTGCTGGCCCTTTTCGGTGCTTAATATTGACCCGGCTCGCACATCGGCATCAGGGGCCAAGCCGTACAGCAGCCGTCTAACACTGTTGGCGACCGGGATTTTGCGAACATGCCGGTCATCAGCGTTGATCACAGCACAACTGCCTGGTGCCAGCGATTCAAACAGCTCACCTTTGGCGCGGGCAACGCCCTCAAGCCCGTGCAGTGTTTCAAGATGTGCCGGACCGACATTAGTGATAATACCGATAGTCGGCGCCGCAATCTGACTCAAGCGGGTAATTTCACCCCGGGCGCTCATACCCATTTCAAGCACAACCCACTGATGATCTCCTGCCAGACAAAAAAGAGTCAGCGGCAAACCGATCAGGTTGTTGAAGTTCCCTTTTGTTACCAGACCAGGATTTTTCAGGCCGAGAATTCCGGCCAGCATCTCTTTGGTTGTCGTCTTGCCGGAAGTCCCGGTCACACCAACCAGCGGGCCTGAATAGCGTCGCCTGACCGCAGCCGCCAGATCGCCAAGCGCCTTGAGACAATCATCGACTACGATAACCGGCACCGGCAAACCGTTGACTTCATCTTCACTCAGACAGGCTGCCGCGCCACTGCGCACTGCCAGGGCCAGAAATTCATGGCCATCAAAATTGTCACCGCGCAATGGCACAAAGAGTTCACCCTCACTGACGGTTCGACTGTCAGTTGAGACGCCGGTCACTGATCCTCCGGAATTATCCGGTGTCAAGCGACCGCCTGTAATATTTGCAATATCCTGAAGTTCAAAGGTCATTGCTTACCTGGCCTCTTTCAATGCATTGCGAATCTCTTCTCGATCATCAAACCGGCTCTTTTCAGTGCCGATGATCTGGTAATCCTCGTGCCCTTTACCGGCTACCAGGAGTAGATCTTTTTTGCGTAAACCTGCTACGGCCAACCGGATCGCCGCACGTCGGTCCGGTATTACAATGAAACCGCGCTGTTTGCCTGTCAGCACTTCATCCTGACTGAGTTCCCGGTCAAAATGTTTATGAACCCCTGGCAAAATGTCCCGGAGTATTGCATCTGCCGCTTCAGTCCGAGGGTTGTCGGATGTAACAATCGTTATATCGGAATACCGCGCAGCCACCTCGCCCATAACCGGCCGCTTGGTCTTGTCACGATCACCGCCACAACCAAATACGGTTGTGATTCTTTTCGGTTGCAGCTCTTTGACCGTAGACAACACATTCTTCAGGGCATCACCGGTATGCGCGTAATCAACCAGAATCAAAGCCTCCCGGTTATTCTCTATCCGCTCCAGTCGTCCCGGGATATTAACAACTGCGGTAACCCCTTCGGTAATAGCTGCGGCCGGTATACCAGCCGCTTCGGCTGCGGCGATAGCACAAAGCAGGTTGTTGAGATTAAACTGCCCGAGCAGCTCAGACTTAAATGTCAGCACGCCATTTTGCAAGGCTACGGTTGCGTCGATGCCGTTACGACTCAGGTTGTATTGTGTCGCCCTGATGATCGCATCTTTTGCAACTCCGCAGCTGATGCTACCGGGAAACTCATCATCAAGTCGCTGCCCGTAGGTATCATCGATATTAACTACCAATGCGCCATCCTGTGGAATGATGTATTCAGCAAACAGACGTTTTTTGCTCAAGTAGTACTCACCCATGGTTCGGTGGTAATCAAGATGTTCCGGCGTTAAGTTGCTGAACACGCCGACATCAAACCGGATGCCATGTACCCGTTTCTGTTCCAGCGCGTGTGATGAGACTTCAATCACCAACGCCTCAGCCCCGGCCGCTGAAAATTCAGCTAAGGTTTTTTGCAGCTCATACGATTCCGGTGTCGTATGTGAAGCCGGAATCTCGAGGTCGCCAAACCGGTAATTTATGGTACCGATCACTGCCGTTTTCAACCCGGCTGCCTGCAGCATCGCCTCGAGCAGGTAAGTGATGGTCGTCTTGCCATTGGTCCCGGTGACACCGATTACTTTCATCGTTTGCGTCGGGCTGCCAAACCAGAGAGCCGATGCAGCAGCCAGAGCGCGACGTGCATCATCAACAACCAGTCCTGTAACCCCGTCAGGGAGGAGTTGTTCTTGCTCCATGACGATTAGCGTTGCCCCGTTCTCAACTGACTTAGCAATAAAACTATGGCCATCCGACCCGGCTCCGCGCAGCGCGAAAAATGCGCATCCGCTTTCAACCTTGCGCGAATCATAGGCTAACCCGGTGACCACTCCGGAGCGCTTCCCGCAAACACTCTTCGGACTCAGTCCCCTGATCAAATCCTGGATAGTCAATTCTGTCGACATAGTGTTATCCACATAATAATCATTTAGTCTCAGCTTGGCGGCGCCATGCGCACCCAAGTCGCGGTATTGAAGCGTATCGGTTGCCCGGCAGCCGGCGACTGTGACATCACGCGCCCGGTCCCTTGCAGCTTGAGGTTAAGCCCTGTCTGCTGCATCATCTGCATCACTTGCCGATAGCTCATACCACGGAAATCAGGCATCGTGATCAAGCGCCCTGATGCATCACTGGCATGAACTACTGGAACAATCGACTCTGGCTGAGTACCCGACACCTCCTCCAGAACCATACGATTAATCTTTTCCGTCGGCATTACCTTCAGGTAACGCATTGCCTGACCGGCAATATTTGAAAACACCGGCGCAGCGGTAAGCCCGCCATAAGACTTCCCGGTCGGCTCATCCAGCACAACCAGAATAACCAGCCGTGGGTCATCGGCTGGCACAAAACCGACAAAAGATGAAACCGAGCGGTCCATAGAATAGCCACCGGTAACCGGATCAACCTTTTGTGCCGTGCCGGTTTTACCGGCCACCCGGTATCCGGGTACTGCGGCTTTAACACCAGTTCCACCGGGCTCGGTCACAGTTGTCATCATTTCTCGCACCTGATCGGCTACGTCCCGGCCAACCACCTTGCGCCGAACTCGGGCACTGTTTTCAATCTTGATCTGCCCATAAGAATCTGTAACTTTTTCAACCACGTACGGCGACATCAGGTAACCGCCATTAGCTATGGCTGCTGTCGCCATTGCCAACTGCAACGGCGTCACAGTCAAGCCCTGACCAAATGAAATCGCCGCCAAATCAATCTCAAACCAGCGCGATGGGGCATGCAGTACGCCATTAATTTCACCCGGCAAATCAACTCCGGTACGACTGCCAAAACCAAAATCCTGTAAATAGCTATAGTATCGATCCCGTTCCAGCATCTTGCCTATCTTGACCGAGCCGATATTCGAGCTGAATTTAATAATTTCCTCCGGAGTCAGTTGGCCATATTTCCGGTGGTCATGGATCGTCTTGTCGCTGACCAGAAAAGCTCCGTTCTCACAGTCGATTTTACTCCGTGCGGTAATGACACCTTCGTTTAAAGCTGCGGCCATCAGAAAGACCTTGATCGTTGATCCAGGCTCGAAAGCATCACTCAAAGCCCGGTTTCGCCAATCACCAGGTTTATGCTGTTGAAATGCGTTCGGATTATAGTCAGGCTGATTGGCCATAGCCAGCACAGCACCGGTCATTGGATCTATTAAAATTGCCGTACCGGACTTTGCTCCAGTCTTCCTGATTCCAGCTGCCAACTCCTTTTCGGCGATATATTGCAAGTTTTTATCGAGTGTAAGGTATAGGTCTCCGCCCTGTTTACTGCCGGCAACCTGACCATCTGCACTAGCCAGGCCGCGTCCGAGCGCATCACGTTCCATTACCAGGAACCCGCCATGACCCAGCATGGCAGAATCATAAGCCAGCTCCAGTCCCTCCAGCCCTTTTGGATCGAGTCCGGTAAAACCAATTACCTGGGCGCCAATTTCTGAGTTCGGGTAGTAACGCCGATGCTCCTTGATGAAACCGACACCGGCAAGCTGCATCGCCCGAACCTGCTCACTTTCACGTGGCGACGCCTGCCGTTTCAACCAGAGAAAACTTTTTTTCGAACGCATTTTTGCCCGGAGGGTACTTTGTCGCATTGACAGTGCCTCGGCCAATACTTTTGCGCTACGCTCAGGTGTTTTAATTTTTGCTGGAATGATAAAGATTGAGTCAACCTCAACGCTGACTGCCATCTCTTCGCCATTGCGGTCAAAAATCGTTCCGCGTTGTGCCGTCAACGGAATGGTCTTCTGGTATTGACGATCTGCTTTTTTCTGCCAGCGCTCCTGGCCAATAACCTGCAGTTCGAATGCGCGCGCAACGATACAGCCGAATGCCAACATGAATATAATGGCGACCAGCCTGATACGGATCTGTATCCATTTTTCGCGCTCAGCCATTAGTTAACAGTTACTACCTGTTCCGGGGCTGGCATTCTTAATCCGAGGCGTGTCCGGGCCATATTTTCAATCCGTGCCGGAGTACTCAGGCTGGCCGCCTCAAGCTGCAGTCGGCTCCCTTCCTGCTGAAGGGCGCGGACTCGCTCTTGATTCGAGGAGATTTCGTACTCGAGATTAACCACCTCAATGCGTGACCAGACAAATACCAGCGCCATGCACATAAGAATGATGACAAAAGACAGAATGGGGAACAAACGGGGACGGTGCAGTACGAAGCCATTAACTTTTGGCATCGGCCTGACAATTGATTCAGCCATGATATCCTCCCTCGTACTAAATGCGACAAACAGCCCAAACACTCAGGGTAAACGTCGAATAGCCCTGACCATGGCACTACGTGCACGCGGGTTGTTGGCAACTTCTTCATCCGTAGCCTTCAGCCCTTTTTTGGTCAGCATCTCCGCCCGAGGTAACCGACCACAAATACAGGCTGGTGTCCGTGGTGGACACTGACAACCTTTTGCTTCCTGCCGAAAGGCTCGCTTTACGAGCCGATCCTCCAAAGAGTGAAAACTTATAACAACGAAATGACCACCCGGTTTAAGCAGCTCGATCATATTTGCCAGAATGCTCTGCAGCGACCCGAGTTCATCGTTTACATATATGCGCAACGCCTGAAACACCCGTGTTGCCGGATGAATCCTGGAAGGAACTCGCCCCCTGGGGACGGTATCCCTGACCAGCTCTGCAAATTGCAGGGTTGTCTCCAGCGGCGTTTCCTGTCGGACAGCCACAACCCTTCTTGCTATTTTACCGGCCCAGCGCTCTTCACCATAATCACGAAAAATGCGTTTCAACTCATACTCATCGGCGCTGTTCAGAATCTCTGCTGCCGTCTGAGGTGCATCTGGCCCCATGCGCATGTCGAGCGGACCGTCGGCTCGAAACGAAAAACCTCTCTCAAATGCATCAAGCTGCCGGGATGACACCCCGAGATCGAGCAACATGCCGTCTAAACCATCAAGTCCGAGCTCAGTTAAAACCTTTTGTGCAGCAGTATAATTTTCCTGCCGCAAGGTGACTCTATCGGCAAATGGCGCCAGAACCTCTTTAGCTGCAGTCAACGCCTCCGGGTCGCGATCGAGACCGATCAACCTTCCATTCGGAGCAGATGCCTCCAAAATCAGTTTGGCGTGTCCTGCCCCACCCAGCGTTCCATCAAGATAAATACCACCAGGTTGCGGGTCGAGCAGACCGAGCACCTCGGTCGGCATTACGGACGTATGACGGAAAGTCTCCATCATCGGCAAAGAGTCCTACATTCCGAACCGGCTCATGAAATCAGGACTATCCAGAAGACGCGCTTCCGAATCCGCAACGACCTGCTCATACACGGTCGCTTCCCAGATCTCAATCCGGTTCTCTATACCGACCACCACGATATCTTTCTTTTCGTCCCCGTTGAGCTGCGCAAAGTGACGCAAGCTGCGCGGTATCGGCAGGCGTCCCAGTTGATCGAGAGCCACTTCGGTGGCCGGAGTCAGCATAAGACGTGTCATTGCCGATTTTTGCGGGGAATCTTCCTGGCTTAATATCGATTCTTTAAATGCGCTGAATTCAGCTTTGGGATAGGCAAGCAGACCGCGACGAACCGACTTGGTCACAATCAGCGACTCTTCCCCGAACTGCTCCAGCAGAACACCACGCAACTCCTTCGGAATGCTCGCTCTGCCCTTGGTATCAATTTTGAGATGAAACTCGCCGTTGAACACTCACACCACCCAATTAAAGTAATTTACATTGCCTTACACGAAATAACACTTTTATGCACTATATACACCACCATATATAGTGTCAAGGAAAAATCAGGACATTAAAAGCCGAGACTGATACGTATCAAAAAACAAAAAGCCCACCTTTTTAAGGTGGGCATATAATCTCTTTATCGTCTACAAACTGGTCAGTCTGAAAATGTTTTCTCCTTGTCGGACAGATCAAACTCAAGCGCAATACATAGTCGGCCACGGTGGTCGCATGCTCTTCGGACAACAAAGGGCTGAAGTACCACCTCACAGAGCAAACTGGAACGACTAAATAGATTTGTTATTAACTGGAGCTTTTTCAAGGGGTAATGTCACTAGTTTTTCACGTGGCCCATCGGCGACCACACGCCCACCATCCAGTGCAATAATGCGTTGAACCATAGATAGCATGACAGGGCTGTGGGTTGTCATAATGAGAACTGCAGATCTATCCAGAAGTTTCGGCAGCCGCTCAGCCAGCAGACGCTCACTTTCCGGGTCGAGCCCCAGTGTCGGCTCATCCAGCAGTAGAATCCGACTCGGCTGGGCAAACACGCGAGCCAGCGCCACCTTCTGCCGTTGGCCACCGGAGAGGTTGTTGCCGCGCTCCTCCAACTGCATACCGAGCGACATTCGCCCGCTTTTGAATTCAACTTCCAGGCCGGAGGCCCAGATCGCCTCACGAAAGCGATCCTGATCCCGACAGCCGGAAATACGCAGGTTATCCTCCAGGGTTCCGGCAAATATAGCCGGATCCTGAGCTTTATAGGCCAGCCATTTAACCCGATCAAAGCGAGCGATATCATCCAACGCCAGACCGTCAATGAGTATCTGACCGGTATCAGGTCGACTCAGACCGCCAAGACAGCGCAGCAGTGTCGACTTACCGGCACCCGGTCGGCCCAGCAGGGCGATCCGCTCACCGGGGGTAATTGACAAGGAGACGTTCTCAAGCGCCGCCGGGCGACCCTCATAGTGCTTGCCAATCCCGATAACAGAAATTTTACCTTCGATATCCGGTCTGGGGGTGCATGCCCGCTCTTCAACCTCTTCCAGACTTTCGCCCATCCGTTCAGCGGCGCGCATAAAATCCTGCCACTTCCCCATGACCGAAAACAATGATGACACCTGGGCCATGGAGCGACCAGCCAGAATATTACAAGCTATAAGCATACCTATACTTAACAACTGGGCATGAATCAGGTAGACACCGGCGCTCAAAATCACAACGGTTGTAGCGGTCTGCATTATTGTGGAAAACATCGTCATCTGGTGTGTCGCCAACCGTCTTTGCGTATCGAAATCTGTCGACTGTTCCGCCAGCTCGCGCCAACTCCGCAGAAACGTTCCAGAACCAGGGGTGGTACGCACAATATCCAGACAGTTCAGGGTTTCACCCATGAACGCCAGCTTAATCGTGTTTTTTTCTTCAGCTTCCTTGGCGAGTCTTGATTGTCGTGCCTGCAACAAAAATCCGGCACCGGCATACAGCAACACCAACACAAGGGTGACGATCATCATCTGCCACGCGATGATGCCGATAACGGCCAGATAAAGAACCAAAAACGGGATATCCGTGATCTGCAGCAGATAGCTGGACGAAACAAAGTCACGCGACTGGCTCAGGTTGCGATAATTGGTTATAAACCGGGGGAAACCGCCCGGAGGAAGATCGGCCTGAGAGACCATCTTTGACCAGAGTTTTTCATCACTGCGCTGCGCCAGATCGACACTAATACGTTCCGTAGCCCAGCTCCGCACCAGACGCATTGCGGTATCAGTAGCCAGGTAGAGTCCCATACCGAACACCAGTGCCCAGAGCGTTTCAAACAGCCCATTCATAGCTATTTTGTCATAGATCAACAGGGCGAAGATCGGTAGCAGCAGTTGACCAGAGTTTATGAAGAGACTGGCGACACCGACTTCTGCCCAGGCTGCGCGCAGTTCCGGCCATAGCGCAGTCAATGCAGCAAA
>JAUVAJ010000256.1 GCA_030591795.1 Desulfuromonadales bacterium
CGGTAACCGCGTCGATGCAGACTTTCGCCGGAGAGATCGATGGAGAGCGTCCCCTTCTTGCCGCGCAGGTGCATATTTATCCGCAAGTCCGGGGCCCGGGTATCGATCGACGGACGGCTGCCAGACAGATCACGAAAGCGATCAACTATGCCATCTTTGACCCGCAGGGCAGCATAGTGTGAATGGGTCAGTTTGGATCCGACCAGGCTGGCGTCAACGGCAAAGGTCTGGTCAACTGAAAAATGTTCTTCCCACGGAAAACTGTTGCAGGCTGCATACAGTTGATCAGGATCGGTGGCGACAAAATTGCTGATCGGCATTAGAATCCGGCTCGCCAGTCGCGACCAGAGACAGGCCCGGTACGCGGTCTCCAGCGTGCCACGAAAAGAGACGCCGGCGGTGATCGGCTTAACCGCCGTCGCACCGAGTTGTTGCAACTCGTCAGCGAGTAGACTCTCGATCCCCTTCGGGGCGGTAGCGAAAAAATCGCGCGGTTCCATGTTCACGCTCCTACCGTCCGGCTGGCAATTTTCTGTTTAATCTGCTCAACACAACTATAAGGAATCTTCAGATTGCCGCGGCCACTGCCGATAGAGATACTCCCTTTGGTCAGGCCGTGAAAATCACTCCCCCCGGTTACCAGCAAGCCTCGCTGAACGGCGGCGGTTATGGTCCAATCGATATCCTCGTTGCTCGAGCCGGAGTTATACGCCTCGATACCGTCAAGACCCAGCTGCTGAAAAGTGTCAAACAGCTCAAGCAAAACCGATCGTTCCGGTGAAATAAATGGCGGGTGAGCCAGCACCGCGACACCACCGGCCGCATGAATCAGGTTGATCGCTTCATCCATCGGAAACATTCGCTTCGGCACATTGCACGGCACCAGATACTTTTGAAACGCCTCTTCGCTGTCGCGGACATAACCGTTATCGATCAGCGCCATGGCGATATGTGGACGGCCGATAGCCCCGGCCGCCCGACGTTGCACGTCGGCGACATCGAGCGGTGCGCGCTCCTGTTCCAATAAACGTTCATTGACCCGTTCAACGATCATTACATTACGGTTGCGGCGAAAATCGCGAAACTCTTCGAGACTGCTGCAGAGCGCCTGATGGTGATGATCGTAGCCGTAGCCGAGCAGATGCACATCGCTGTACTGCTCCCAGACGACCGACAACTCAACACCGGTGATCACCTCAACACCGTACTTTTTACCGGCCTCAAGCGCTGCGTCGGTGCCATCAAGGGCATCATGATCACAAATTGCAACGGCCCGCAAACCTGCCTCTGCAGACATTCTAACCACCTCTTCCGGCGAATGACTGCCGTCCGAACAGGTGGTATGCAGGTGCAGGTCGATATAATCTGACATAGAAAAAACTCCTTCTGCGCCACAACTGCAACAAGTAGCGGCTTTAAACGCCGCATCCTAGCACGTTGCCCGGTTCAGCGGAACCTTCTAACGTCAAGGATCCTCCATTGTCGCAGACAAAGGTTCCATGCTAAAGATAATGTATTCAATTTGATCTGATCTGGAGGGATAATGATCTAAGCAGATTTAATTATTGAGACGTCATTTGCTGAAAAAGCAGGTGGCGTTTTTTTGTAGTACAACTCAAGTTTACAGCCCTACAGGACTAACCAGGATTCTCAACATGATTAACTGAAGTAAAGTCTGACACCGTCAGAAAGTAAAATGCTATGAATTTTAAGGGCAGAAGGGTTGATAAATTCAAATAAAGAAATGATATTACACGAGAATCGGTGGCACTTCGTATTCTAAAAGACTTAGAGGACGGCCATAATGTTTTTTTGACGGGTGGAGCTGGCGCAGGGGAAACTTACACTGTCAAGAATATGTTTCTTACGAAATTCGGCCCAAGGGAACAATGACAAGCACAGATCAATGGTTGTTGAGTCAAAAGAATACAGCATCTAATTGAGTTCAAGGGCAAACGGTTCGTCATGGTAGAGCCGTTGTGCCATGCAAATCAGGATTTGACCAAAGACCTGAAAGATGCGCCAATCTCTGCGTTTATTTGCGTCGGCCAGAGTAGAGCGTGAGACAGAACCTCTAAAACCGATGTGATACAGTTTATCTTGACGAGAGTGCAGGTCTCGATATCGCGCAGACTCTCGCGCCCTGTCATCTGGGCGTAGGCGAGGCAGAGAAACTGATCAAACGTGGAAAAGCTTCTGGTTCTGTAGTTGCCACGATAACAGCGAACACACAGATCGGACTCATGCCGTGGCAGCAATTGTAGTAATTGCCAACAGTATGACCGGAATTCATAGATACTCTCCAGCGAAGACAGAAAGGTATCAACCCATACTGCTGAGGTTAATTTAAATCGAAAATGTGCTAGCTATGTCAAAGATCTATTATTCTCAACGCCTTACGTCGTTTTACAAATTTTTACCCGGACAGTAGTGGCTCTATCTAATAGATTTACTTCTTACTCTTCTCTGCTTTCTTGCGATCATTCGCATCAAGATGCTTCTTGCGCAAACGAATCGACTCCGGCGTAACCTCAACCAGCTCATCGTCAGAGATGTATTCGAGCGCCTGCTCCAGGGTCAGAATATTCGGCGTAATCAGACGAACCGCTTCATCGGTACCGGAGGAGCGAACGTTAGACAGCTTTTTGCCACGGCAGGCATTGACCACCAGGTCATTCTCTTTATTGTGCTGGCCAATAATCATTCCCTCGTAGACCTTGGTACCGGGAGAAACAAACATCGTACCCCGATCCTGCAAAGTCCAGAGCGAGTAAGCGAGCGTCTCAGAGGTTTCGATAGCAATCAATACGCCATTCTTGCGGCCGACTATCGGCCCCTTGTACGGTGAGTACTCGTGGAAGACATGGTTCAGAGAGCCGGTACCACGGGTGTCGGTGAGGAATTCAGTCCGGAAGCCGATCAGGCCACGGGCCGGGATAACGAATTCGATTCGGACAACACCGTCCATCGGCGACATCGGAAGTACGTACCTGTATCACAAAAATATTATAAAAAGAAACGCGCTGAAGGTAAGGGGCACAACCAAGCAATCAGAGCTTTGGGCCGGCACCTGTGTCGCATCATCTTTAAAATGTTCAAAGAGCAGAGGGCTTACATACCGCCAAACTGAATATTTAGCTTGAAAATTCCAGCGGGATGTTCAAGTCTTTAATCTTGATTTTCGAGAACATGAACAGACTTGGCAATAAAGTTTAACAACCAACAAAAAGAGGCGAAACCAAACCGGTTTCGCCTCTTTTGACAGATATGTAATCGGAATCAGACCATTTACTAATTCTGACAGATGCGTCTCTGAGACTCTCAGTACGCAAAAGGCTCCAGGCGTACTGCTGGCAGCAGGCTTTGCGAACCGGTCAAGTACTCGTCGACGCAACGGGCGACTTCGCGCCCCTCGCTGATCGCCCAGACCACCAGACTCTGGCCCCGGCGGCAGTCGCCGGCAGCAAACACGCCATCGACGGAGCTCATGCGGGTCTTGGGGTCAGCCTTGATGTTGGAGCGCAGGTCTGTTTCACAGCCAACCTGTTTGAGCAGTTCCGAGCGCGGCCCGAGGAAACCCATGGCCAGAAGGACGAGGTCGCATTTCCAGACCTGCTCACTCCCGGCGATCTTCTCCGGGCGGCCGTTGACCCACTGGACCTTGACTGTCTCCAGACCGGTGATGGTTCTGTCCCTGCCGA
>JAUVAJ010000168.1 GCA_030591795.1 Desulfuromonadales bacterium
CGCTGCCTTGCCGATCCGTCGCTTTCAGGGCGTTGGCCAGGTGACCGAGCGACGTATGCAGGCGCGCGGAATCCTGACCGGAGCCGATCTGCTTCAGCGTAATCTGGACGAATTACAGCGGCATTTTGGTAAATCGGGACAATACTATTTTGATATCGCCCGCGGTGTCGACCACCGGCCGGTGCAGCCGAACCGGGTGCGCAAATCAATCGGGAAGGAGACGACTCTGGCTGAAGATTGCGGCGATGTTCGTCAGATGATTTCCATCCTCGGCGACCTGGCGGCAAAAGTCGCGGAGCTGCTACAGGGACGTGGGACCAGTGGCCTGACCCTGACGCTGAAAGTGAAGTACGCTGATTTCAAATCCGTTACCCGTAGCCACACCCAGCCCGAGCCGATTGATGATGCGCCGACGATGTTGAGCCTGGCGGAAATGTTGCTGGACAAAACGGCTGTTGCTTCACGTCCGGTCCGGTTACTCGGCCTGACCGTTTCACATCTGACGACCGATATTCCGGTAGCCGATCCGTTACAACTGGAATTACCATTCGGCTAGCAGCCTGTCGGGCTTTCCATGAACCGGCTACTAGAATTGAACTTGAAATATGCATATTTCACGGTAAGGTTAGGGTGTTGATACTCCAACCGGAATGAAGAGCGAAAGGATATGGAATAATGAGAAATTTAAGCCCCAAAGTGGTTCTGCTGGAACTACTCTTGATCACAGTGCTTCTCCTTTTCACGTTATCGACCGCCGCAGCTGAAGAGAAGCGTTTGGGGCTAGGTGCGATTATTGGTGAGCCGACCGGTCTGTCAGCCAACTATCTACTCAGTAAAGATAATGCGATCGATTTCTCGATCGGCTGGAATATCTCCGGCTCCAATAATTTTAATCTGCATGCAGATTATCTATGGTATCGACACGGACTCTTAAAGCCAACATCAGGAACGATGGCGGTCTATTACGGAGTTGGTGGCCGGATGGAACTACGGGAAAATGCCAGTGATAATTTTGGAGTTCGGGTGCCGATCGGCGTCTCCTATCGCTTTGCCGATCCACAGGCACTGGAGGTGTTTGGTGAGATCGTGCCGATTCTGGATCTGGCACCGAGTACAGACTTTGATTTTAATATCGGTATCGGCGTGCGCTTTTACTTTTTATAAATAGACCAATATATCGTAAATTAACAGGGCAGATCTTATATGGGGCTGCCCTGTATTTATTCTTTGTCACTCGTACCTTATAGCTAATTTGTCTACAGCAGCCCCTGGACTTTAGCATTCTCCTGGGCAGCGACCCGGAAGCCATCGCTGATGCTCGGGTAGACATGAACCGTGGTCGAGATATCTTTGACCGTCAGGTTGAAGCGGACGGCCAGCGTCGCTTCGTGAATGATATCGGCAGCGCGTGGTACCAGCATTTGTACCCCGAGAATCCTGCCGGTCCCCTGCTCGGCGCAGAGCAGAACCCCACCCTGTTGTCTCCCCATGACGTGTGCTTTTGGCACCCGATCGAGATCGATGTAGGTTTCTACCGTCTTCAGGCCGAGCGCCTGCGCCGCCGCAACAGTCAGGCCGATGGTGGCGAATTCCGGATCGACAAAGACCGCCATCGGGGTGTAGCGGTGGTCAATGGTCTGGGTGACCGACGGGTCGAGCATATTCTCTACCGCGACCAGCGCTTCACGGGCGCCGGCCGGGGCGATCAGCGGCGGCCCGGTGACGTCGCCGGCGGCCCAGATCCCTTCCTGGCTGGTGCGCAGTTGATCATCAACCTGGATGAAGCCGTTTGGGTCGAGGGTTACGCCGGCCTCATGCAGGCCGATACCGCTACTCGCCGCCTGAGTGCCGACCGCCAGCATAAATCGCTCGGCGCTCAATTCCTCAGCTTCACCGTGGCTGCTGACAAACAGGTGCACACCGTCGTCACGTTGTTCAACCCGCTCGGTTTCGACGCCGAGCAGAACCCGGATCCCCTCTTGCTCGAGAATCTGCTGAAAAGTTCCAGTCAGGCGCGGATCAAATTCACCAAGCAGGCGATCACCACGTTCTAGAATCGTGACCTCGGTGCCGAAGCGGGCGAGCATTTGTCCCATCTCGAGGGCGATGACCCCACCACCGAGAATCAGGATTGATGCCGGGAAGCAAGGCAGGTGCATGGCGCTATAGCTGTTAAGATAGTTAACCTGGTCGAGGCCGGGGATTGGAACCGTGCGCGGGATGCCGCCGGTGGCGATCAGAAAATTGTTGCTGCGGATAATTTCAGCGCCGACCTGCAATTCATGCGCTGAGATAAATTTACCGTGACCACGCAGTACCTCAAGGTTAGGCGTGTTGTCCAGTTCGTGCTGGTAATGGGTCTCACGCACGGTTTTTACCGCTGCGTTCTTCAACTGCATCAGGGTGTCGCAATCGGGCTTACCAGCGTGCAGGTTCAATCCCCATTTTTTACCGCGGCGGGCGGCGTGATAACTTTCGGCCTTGTCGATCAGGGTTTTGCTCGGAATGCAGCCCCAGTTGACGCAGGTACCACCGAGGTGACTCTGCTCGACCATCAGCACTTTGGCCCCGCGCGCCGCACCAAGGCGGCCGGCAGCAAAGGCGGTAGTTCCGGATCCGAGAATAACTATATCGTACTGAACCGGCATGATGTTTGTCCTGTTGGAAGATCGTCAGATTAATATTCCGACACCTTCCTAAGGATAACAGATTTTTCCGACTGTCAGTTGCAACGGCTCGAAATATTTATAAAAACCGGAGTGTCTATTTCGGGCGACGACCGCTGCAGAGAATCAGCGGGGTGTAGGAGAAACGGCGCGGTGAGCGGAAAAACTCATCAAACTCGGCGACAAAAGCGTTGTGGTCGCCGGCGTACTCTTCAAACTTGCAACCGCTGTCTTTGGCGGCTACTTCCATTTTTTTAATCCAGTTGAATTCATCGATGCCGCCGAGTTCGCCGTAAAACAGATGATGCGCGTCGACCTTAACGGTAATCTCTTCGAAACCGAGATCAAACAGGTTGGTATACAGTTTACGACCGACGTACGGGTCGAAATTATGTGCCTGCTCAAGGTTGGCCATGATGTCCTGGAGCGTCCGCTCGAGGCGTGCCGGTTGGCCATAATGGTTCAGACAGTTGTGGTCAAGATCGATCAGACAGATGATGCCGCCCGGTTTGAGCAATTCAGTTACGCTGGCGACAATCGTGGCAGATTCTTCCCGGAAATATTCAAGGACAAACCGCATCCAGATAAAATCAAATGTTCCGAGGTCACTCAGGTCTTGGCGAATATCTGCCTGCTGAAAGCTCAGTCCCTCTACTGCATAGTGTTTTTGGGCATAGGTCAGTCGTTGTTCGGAGGCATCTATCCCAACCACTGAACCTCTGGCGCCGACGAGTTCCCGTAAAACACTTGAGGTTTTTCCGGCACCGCAGCCGATATCGGCCACCCGCATCCCTGGTTGAATCCCGGCCCAGGTCGCCTGCTGGATCACCTTGTCCGGGTCAGTCTTGATATCGAGACGATAGGCTTCCTCATCGTTTTCCATTAAATAGTCATTCATTTAAGATTTCTTTCGGTTGTCTGGAGTAATGACGGGTCAGGCGTTGCCGGCGCGAGAGGTGACATGATCTAAAATTGCCTGCTGCTCATAACTGTGGATGCTCAAAAATTCGATGCCAAAACCAGTCGGATAGCGGGCTTTGGTCCGAAATTTTGTCGGATTGGTCCAGGCGACACGGGCTTGGGTCTCGATGATTATGTCCGGCAGGCTGAATTCGAGCTCGACCAGCTCTTCCCGGTCGAGCTGCATATTGCAGTTGAGATAGAGACCGAGGCTGCTCAGATCGGTCGTCGACGCTTCATGCCGCTCCCCGGCGTAGACAAACGATGCGGCGACGTGAAACGGGATGCGGGTTCGCCGTGGTTGGCGGTTGAGCAGACACTGTTCGGGACTATCTTCCTGATCAAGATGATGCTTGGTGTAGTAGGTAATTAATGCTTCGACCACTTCTGCCGCGAACAGGGTCCCGGCATCGTTGCGCAACAGACTGTAGGCCTCGTTGATCGGCATCGGTGAGCGATAATGCCGCATCGACGTTACTGCCTCAAAATAGTCGGCGACGGCTATTATGCGCGCACCGAACGGAATTTCATCACCGGAAAGACCGTCCGGATAGCCGCTACCATCGAGTTTCTCATGGTGGGCGCAGGCGACGGCCGGGACTTCTTTGTAGATGCCGTAGAATTTAATCTGGCTGAGGATCTCCTTGGTTTTGCGCGCATGCGTCTTGACCACTTCGTACTCTTCACGATTGAGCCGGCCGTTTTTCTTGAGGATGGAGTCCGGGATGCCGATCTTGCCGTAATCATGCAGCAAGGCGGCGACCCGGATCATCTCGGTGAAGTCCTGCGACAGGCCTAGCTGTTGGCAGATACCGAGTGAATATTCGGTGACTTTCTCCGAGTGGCCGGCGGTCAAAGGGTCTCGCGCATCGGTACTGGCAGACAGAACTTGCAGCACCGAGTGGAATACGTCTTCCTGGCGCGCCAGCAGCTCGGCGTTGCGAATACTGACGCCGATGACCGGAGCGATCCCCATCAACAGGCTCATGTCGCTTTGCACCAGCGGTTTCTTCGACTGTTTATTGTCTACCGCCAGAATGCCGAGCGACTCGCCGTCACAGATAATCGGTGCGCAGATAAAGGCCTGGGTACCAAGGCGCTTGGCAAAGGTCAGACTACGTGGCGACAGGTCAGCCTCAATGTCATTTATATCATTGATCAAAAAAGGTTTCTGCTCGCGGAAGGAGACGATGAACACCCCCTTTGATCCAGGATGATCAAGGTGAAAGGCGACCGACTCGAGCATCTTCAGACTCTCGGATCTGTAGCCGAAGCTCGCTTTGAACTTCAGCCGACTCCGGTCGGCGTTGGCCAGCAGAATCATGC
>JAUVAJ010000044.1 GCA_030591795.1 Desulfuromonadales bacterium
GCCTTTTTGTAATTAATGATTCATTGACCAAAACAGCTGATGATCGACTGAGTGCGTTTCAACATCAAATATACCGCGAAATTCGCAATATTGAGGCAGACTTGCTGCACAAGGCGAAGCTGCTCGAGCTCTCCTACCAAGTTGATCATTCACACACCATTCTCACCAAAGATGCTAATGATATTGAGCAGTTGATTGATGAATTACTGATCGCACGCAACATGCGAGCGCGCTTTATCGACCCAAAACTTCTGGATCAATTCCCCAACCGAAGCCTGGCGCAAATGTTCTCACAGGCACAAGCAAGTCGTAAAAGCAGGATTCGTTTTACAACTGATCTCGGGCCACAACCTGCTTTATCACTGGTCACGCCGATTATCAAAGAAGACAAGGTGGTTCAGTTTGTTCTGATCCAGTCTTCAGTTGACCGGGTCTATCTCAAGAGTATCGCTGACCCGCTTAACATAAAAATCTCGGTATTTGATCTGGACGGAGAACCGTTAGTCAAAAGCCACGAAAAAGTCAGCCTGCACGATATGAACGAGGAAATTTTGCAAGGCATTATGGCCGGCAAAAAGATATTCGTAACCGACAACTCAAATTTTCTTGCAAACCGCATTATGTACAGCATCATACCGCTCGGTTCAACAGACCTTATGTTGATGGCAATAGAGCTGCCGATGACCAACATCAACAGCCTTATTGCCACATTCTTTACTCGAGCAGCCCTGACCATGTTGGCAGCACTATTGATTGGCTCCTACCTTTTTTATCGTCTTGTCAGCCGCATAGTACAACCGGTTGATGATGTATTATCAGCGACACACGCTATAGCTAAAGGTAATCTTGAATATCGCCTTCAGGAGGATAGTTCCGGAGAGTTCAAGCAACTGGCCAATTCATTTAATGAGATGATGGGTAGCATCAGTACGGTCTACAGCGACCAAATCAGACAGGAACGTGAACTGACGATTGCCCAGGAGGAACTCCGCTTCAAAGGGTTGCTGGAGGAGAAGAATAAAGAGATTGAGTTAGTCAACAAGGACCTGGAAGAGCACAACAAAGAACTGTCTGTTTTACTGCAGATTAACCAGGAGATGTCGACTACCCTGGATCTCAACACCCTTTTCAACAAAGTACTTAAATCACTTAAAGACCTGATCGAATGCCAGGTTGTCATCTTGTTAATGTACAATCCAGGTGCCGAAATTCTTGAAGTCAGCCATGCTCTCGGTATAGACCAAGAGGCTATGGCTGATGTTACCTTCAAGTTAACTGAAGGGATATCCGGCGAGACCGCACGAGCCAGGTCAACCAATTATGTCCCGGATCTTAAAATTGACAAACGCTACCTCAGCTACAAGAAATCGCTCACTGTATTCGGCTCTATGCTTTCGATCCCCCTGGTTACTCACAACAAACTGTGCGGGGTGTTGAATCTGCATAAGGACAAAATAGACAGTTTTGACAGTGGCGAGATTGCGCTGTCGCAAGCTGTTGCCAACCAGGCGGCTATAGCCATTGAAAATGCACAACTATACAAGCAGGCCACCGAATTGTCGGTTACCGATACCTTAACCGGCCTATCCAATAGACGCCATTTTCAGGACATTCTAAACCGTGAATTTGTTTTAACTCAACGCCACTCGGCAGCGCTCAGCATCATTATGATAGACATTGACCACTTCAAGAACTATAACGATTCGCACGGTCATCTTCAGGGTGACGTCGTGCTGAAAAAGGTTGCGGACAGTCTGCTCCAAAATACTCGAGGCATTGACCTGACCTGTCGTTTTGGCGGTGAAGAATTCGTGGTACTGCTACCGAAGACGACGACTCAGGGCGCAGTAATCGCCGCAGAAAAGTTACGTTCAGTCATTGAAAAGGAAATTTTCAGTGGTGAGCAAGAGAGTCAACCAGGCGGGAAGTTGACCCTCTCCCTGGGAGTCGCCAGCTACCCGGCCGACTCGAACGACATGCAGAATCTACTTGAACTGGCCGATCGGGCACTTTACAAAGCCAAAGAACAAGGCCGAAATCAGGTTGTTGCGTTTTCTGAAATTGAATAAAAAAAGTCTGACTCAAACAATGAGCCAGACTTTTTAGTAATCAGAGGACGAAACAATTAAGGGAACAAACCAACCTGACCCAGACCCGTCGTCTCATCCAGACCCAGCAGAATATTCATGTTTTGTACTGCCTGACCGGCGGCCCCCTTCACCAGATTATCTATTGCAGCGACCACAATGACCCGACCGGTTCTCTCATCACTGACAACTCCGATATCACAATAATTGCTGCCACGCACAAAGCCGACATCAGGCAACTTCCCCGCAGGCAGGACCCGAATAAATGCTTCATCGGCATACATAGCTTCATAATGCGCCAGTACAGCCTCTGTAGATATAATATCGGACAGTGAAGCATAACAGGTGGTTAAAATACCCCGATTGACCGGCAACAGATGCGGAGTAAAACTTACCATTATTGGCTGGCCAGATAAATCCGACAGCGTCTGCTCAATCTCTGGCGTGTGGCGATGTGTACCGACACCATATGCCTTGAAAGATTCATTAATTTCGCAATATAAACTCGCCTCTTTTGCAACCCGCCCGGCACCACTGACACCTGATTTACTGTCAATAATCAGTGAGCTGACATCAATAAGCTTCTGATTGAGCAGCGGTGCAAGTGCCAGAGCGGCACTGGTCGGATAACAACCGGGGTTGGCAATCAAACGTGCCCCGGCAATACTCGCCCGATACAACTCAGGCAACCCATAAACCGCCTCATTCAGCAATTGCGGGCTGGTATGCTCCTGATACCAGTTTGCATAAGTTTCAGCATCATGCAGACGATAATCAGCCGAGAGATCAATTACCTTTTTTCCTGCATTCAGAAACTGCGGCACTACCTCCATCGCAGTTTTGTGCGGAAGAGCTGTAAAAATCAGATCCGCCTTACTGCAAATCAAATCGATATCAACCGGATCACAAACCTGGTCCAAATGGCCACGCATTGAAGGAAAGACATCTGAAAAAGGCACGCCAGTATATTGCCGTGAAGTCAGACAAGTAATATTTACTTTTGAGTGAGCTACAAGGAGTCTGGCCAGTTCAACACCTGTATAACCACTTGCGCCAACAATCGCTACGTTTGTCATATCAAATCCTAATCGTCGCGTGAAACTCTTAAAATAAAAAAGGGAAACCCGTAGGCTTCCCTTTAATGACATATATGCCGTCTCCGACCGAAGTCAGAAGATGTTTAACGTTTGGAGAACTGGAAGCTCTTACGAGCACCTGCACGTCCGTACTTCTTACGTTCCTTGATACGGCTGTCACGAGTAATGAAGCCTGCGCTTTTAAGGGTGCCGCGAAGTGCAACATCAACTTCAAGCAGAGCTTTGGTGATGCCATGTTTAATCGCGCCGGCCTGACCGGAAGGACCACCACCATTAACATTGACCCAGATATCGAAGCGACCCATATTTTCGGTCAGCTCAAGCGGCTGCCGAATGATCATCTTGGAAGTCTCACGACCAAAGTATGCGTCGATGTCACGACGATTGACGGTGATTTTACCGGTACCCGGAGTCAACCAGACGCGGGCGACGGAAGTTTTTCTTTTACCAGTAGCATAAAATTTCTGTTCAGCCATTCTTATCTCCTACCTCAGAAGGACAGCGTTTTTGGCGACTGTGCTGCATGAGGATGGTCAGTGCCGCTGTAAACTTTTAATTTCTTGATCAACTGACGACCCAGTTTGTTCTTGGGCAGCATGCCCCTGACAGCTTTCTTGATCAGGTCTTCAGGCCGTTTTTCAAGAAGTTTTTCAGCTGTAATGGAACGAATACCACCAGGGAAACCAGTGTGATGATAATAAGTCTTGTCAGCAACCTTGCGGCCGGTCAGTTTAACCTTGTCCGCGTTGACGACAACGACAAAATCTCCAGTGTCTACACTCGGTGAATAAATTGCTTTGTGCTTGCCACGCAGGATACTGGCAATCTCACTTGCAACGCGTCCGAGAACCTGATCATCCATATCAACGACAAACCAGCTCCGAACTACTTCATTTTCTTTTGCAACTTGCGTACTCATGAATAATCCTCTCAACATAATCTATCTGTAAGTTTACGGGGCTCACAGAAAAAAGAAAAGTATCTGATTCAACTACCCTTGTCAAGAGTTTTCTCTACTATTAAAGCACTCTCTCACCTCGTCCAGAGACATGTCATACCAGACCTGCATTAGACAAAGTCCGGCAGATGGCGCCGTGGCTCCAGACACAATTCTTTGTCCACTTTCAAGCAACTCTGTCATGGTCTCAACCGACCGCTTACCGAGACCAATCTCAACGACCGTGCCGACTATAATCCTGATCATATTGCGCAGGAAACCGTTGCCGGCAATATCGATATGAATTATTCCCCGCTCCTCAGTGATCTCAACTCCGACAATCTCGCGGTGCGTTGTCACAGCTTCACACCGACTGGAACGAAATGCGGAGAAATCATGCCGGCCGAGCAAAATGGCAACGGCCTGCTGCATTAAAGCTACATTCAACTCATTGCGCACATGCCAGTTACGGCCTGTAAGTAACGGTGAGCGCACTTCGCCTTGCCAGATTGTGTAGCGGTACCATTTGCCAACAGCGCTGAACCGGGCATGAAAACCTATAGGTGCGACCTCAGCCTTGAGGATTGCAATATCTTTTGGCAGAAAATGGTTTACCCCTTCGCGATAAGCGGCCAATGGCAAGACCTTCTCTGTACGAAAGTGCGCGACCATACCTCTGGCATGCACTCCGGCGTCGGTTCGCCCTGAGGAGTGCAAACGCACCGGTTTACCAACGACCTGTGCAATAGCCTCTTCAACAACCTTCTGTAGCGATTTCCCATTCGTTTGCCATTGCCAACCGACATAATCAGCGCCGTCATATTCAATTGTTAAACGTATGGTATGCATCAAACTGACACCAGGTTGAGAATAAGACCTACAAATATTGCGACGGCAACAACATTCAGCCATGAGAAGCAAAAACCGGGCAATGACTTAATTTCTGGTAGAAACGAGTCAGTAGTCGCACTAGTTACTGCCATTGCTTCGATACGATCAAGCATTCGATTCAACATCGTCTCGATAATATACCGAATTTCCGTGGCAACCTTGAGCAGACCAGACTCTGCTACTTTACTCTTATTAGCTCTCAGCTCTGACAAGGCTTTCGCACCCTCATCCTGCACAATCGGCGTCACATGCAAAGTCAGCAACATCTGTTCAGCGATGTGGTCAGTCTTGACTCCAAACAACCGTAAAGGTCGCAACAGTAGAGCAAAAGCTGCCGTTAACTCATTTTGGTCTGTCAATCTGGTCAACAAAAGGGAAAAGCCCATGGCCAACGCGACCTGAATCGACACCTGAAGACCGAGTAAACCACCATCAAGTGACAGGAAAAATGTGCCGAAAAGGGTACGCCCAGGGCTGAACAACAGGTGCAACAGCAGCACAAACAGAACAAACCAGCGCAAGGCATATAACAGACGTAGATATGTGCCCAGAGAGCCGGTCACTCCGAGCAAAGATACCGCCACAATAACCGGCAGTACAAATTGCTGCAATGTGCTGGCTGAAAAAACAGAAACTATCCCGGTCACAGCAAGTAGCAGCTTGAGTCGGGCATCAACCATGACCGGTTTAATATAATTGTTTGTTGATGTTGTATTTAACATTCTGCAACCAATTGCTTTTCTCTTTGCACTGCAAATAAAAAGCGGAGGCCTCGGCCTCCGCTCTGCTCTAACTAAAGACCATACTTGCTAACAATACCGGAAGCAGGTTTTGCTAGCAGTCTGTCGGACTTTCTATGAACCGGCTGCTAGATACGAGCGATGATTGCTGCACCCATTTCAACAGTGTTAACTTTTTCCTCACCGGCCTGGCCCTGGTAAATATCACCGGTCCTGAAGCCATCAGTTAACGCTTTCTCGACTGCTTTTTCTACTTGTTCAGCAGCATCAGTCATCCCGAATGAATAGCGCAACATCATAGCAGCTGACAGAATCTGCGCGATAGGGTTGGCAATCCCCTGTCCGGCAATGTCCGGTGCGCTGCCGCCGGATGGTTCGTACAAACCGAAGGTCCCTTCAGCCAGCGAAGCGCTCGGCAACATACCGAGAGACCCGGTCAGCATGGCCGCCTCGTCGGATAGAATATCGCCAAACATATTACCACACAACAAAACATCAAATTGTTTCGGCCAACGGCACAATTGCATGGCAGCATTATCAACATACATATGCGTCAACTCAACATCCGGATACTCTTTAGCGACCCGCTCGACAACTTCACGCCACAGCACAGAAGTCGACAATACGTTAGCCTTGTCAATAGAACAGAGCTTACCGCCCCGTTTACGAGCTGCCTGGAAACCGACATGAGAGATTCGTTCAATCTCGGCATCCGAATATTTCATGGTGTCAAATCCGGTCCGCTCGGCACCCTCGCCTTCGATCCCTTTCGGTTGGGCAAAATAGATACCACCGGTCAATTCCCGCACAACCAGAATATCGAAACCACCCTCAACCACCTCTTTTTTCAATGATGAATTTTCAGTCAGCGCCGGAAACAGGATTGCCGGGCGCAGGTTGCAATACAATCCGAAAATCTTACGTAATGGCAGCAAAGCACCCCGCTCCGGCTGGTCATCAGGCGGCAGTGACTCCCATTTCGGACCACCAACAGAACCGAACAACACAGCGTCAGCAGCGCGACAGACATCAACAGTCGCCTCAGGCAACGCCTTGCCGTCTTCATCTATAGCAATGCCACCTACGTTAGCGTTGGTCATCTCGAAGGCAACGTCGAACTTGCCCTGAACAGTGTTAAGCACCTTGACCGCTTCAGCCATAACTTCCGGACCGATTCCATCACCGGGTAAAACAGCTATTTTAAATGTTTGACTCATCAGTAGATATCTCCTTCACATATTCAAATATTTAATATTTTCAGCCTGCAACTATAGTGATTGCCTGGTGCCGCGTCAACGCTTTTCAATTGTTTCTGGCCTCGCCGGTTCCAGGACAAAACAACCGGCACCATAACTGGCCCATTTGCCGACATGAAACATTTCTGCAAGACTTAGAATTGTGTATAAATCCTCGTTCAGACCACTCTTCAGCGTAACCGTTCCACTGACGCCACCAATAGCCTGTATCCCATGGTTCGCATCGAGCTGTCGCCAATCGACCCAGGCAAAGTTGCCCGACTCAGCACTAACTTTTGCCGCATTGACAATAAGCGCGGGGATAAAAGATTCCAGCTCAACCCTGCAACATGAATACAGAACCGAGGTCACTCGCCGTAGCATAAATGGAAAAAGCTCGTTAAATTCTGCAGCAAACAACGGGCGGTTTTTCTTTAGCAGACGGGCGGGAGTAACAAATTTCAAAGCAAGAGACTGGCCACTAAAAGGCTTCTCTTCGATCAGCCATCGAGCTTTCAACATTGGTAGAGAAACATTATCAAGAAGTACTCCCGACTGCCAAACCGGCTGCCAAGAATCATTATGAGTCAGTGCGGATATGTTATTAAGTTCAAACCGACCTGCTCCTTTATGCAAACCGATCCTGCCAAGTCCGATCAACAGTTTGGCAAAAGTGCTAGCATGACGTACCCCATCACCCGGAAACAGGACATCAAAAGACAACACATCACCTGCAACATAATCAGTAACCGGCAAATTTACAGGGTCGATGATAAATGGCGGTGCAGGTTTCTGGAAGCGCTTCCGTGCAACAGGGTCTTCAGCCGGTAGTGGATCGAGTAGTTCTTTAAACACAGAATAGTCGTCCAGGCCAGACTCAGTAGCCAATCGCGCGCCACGGATCAATTCCTTACGCCAGTGGAGAATCATCCCTGGTTCAAAACGAAACGACTCAAGAAACTCAAGTCGGAATCTTACCTTGACCAACTCCAGGCTTGATATCTGCTCAATTAATTGCATAAGTAAAAAAAATAGGCGGGTCACAAGGACCCGCCCATCTCGATCAACATGAAATTATAATCAACTACACTGCGGTAAGGCCTTCATCATCTCACGATTCATCCGTGAGATAAATGCTACCTTAACACCTTTCGGACATGCTGCCTGGCACTCATAGTGGTTGGTACAGTTACCAAACCCCTCGGAGTCCATATGCTCAACCATTGCCTTGACCCGCAGACCAGCTTCAGCTTTGCCTTGCGGCAACAGAGCCATTTGCGAAACCTTAGCCGAAGTAAAGAGCATAGCCGACGCGTTCGGGCAAGCAGCAACGCAAGCACCACAGCCGATACACTCAGCCGCATCCATCGCCTCATCAGCTTCAACCTTCGGAATCAATATGGCATTGCCATCAGCAACTCCACCCGTGTGAGCCGAGGTGTAGCCATAAGATTGGATGATACGATCAAGCGCATCACGATCAGTCATCAGATCCTTGATGATCGGGAAGGCCTTAGAGCGCCATGGTTCAATATAGATATGGTCGCCATCCTTGAACTTGCGCATATGCAACTGGCAAGTGGTGATCAACTTATCAGGACCATGCGCGATGCCGTTAATCACCTGAGAGCAGGTACCACAGATCCCCTCGCGGCAATCATGGTCAAACTCAATCGGCGTAATCCCTTGCTTAATCAAATCCTCGTTAACTTCGTCAAGCATCTCCAGAAAGGAGGAGTCGGGGCTGACATCTTTAGCCTCGTACTGCTCCAACCGGCCTTTGTCATTCGGGCCGTTCTGACGCCATACGTGCAGTATCAGGTTCATTATTTGTAACTCCTTACGGCAAGTTTAACATTCTCAAATTTCAAAGGTTCCTTGTGCAACTCAGGTTCCTTATCGTTACCCTTGAATTCCCAGGCAGCGACGTAGGTGAAGTTTTCATCATCACGCAAAGCTTCACCATCATCGGATTGATGCTCAGTGCGGAAGTGACCACCACACGATTCTTCACGATTCAGAGCATCCTTGGCAAGAATCTCACCGAACTCAAGGAAATCAGCAACGCGGCCAGCATTCTCCA
>JAUVAJ010000274.1 GCA_030591795.1 Desulfuromonadales bacterium
CGGAAACAGTGGATGAGTGTAGTTTGGTTTCTGTTTTGGAAACTAGCAATTTTTCGCAAGATCAAGGAAATCAAGCGTTTGAGCGGAGGCGTAGTACTTTACGCCGCACAATCAAAAGTGCAGATTGACGCCGAGATTGCGGAAAAGGGCGGTTTCCGAACAGAAATGATCAAAAAAGCGTACCGGCAACCGTACCCAAAGCTGAGACAGCACCTGAATCATTCAGACCATCGGCCGCTTTTTCAATTTTATTAATCGTTGTCTTGGCATCGTGGTAGAGGTCAGGATCGTTGACCAGTTTCCCCAGAGTTCCCTGGCCCGTTTCAATTTTATTCGTGATGCTTTTTAGATTAGCCAAAGTCTGCTGCAAGTCGCTGTAGGCCTGACCTTCGGTCAACATTTTACCTAGCAGACCCTCACCTTCCTTGATCTTTTTCGCCACAGCACTCAGATCGGCAAAAGCATTATTGACATTGTCATACAGCTCATCCTCAGTGATCAAACGACCGAGTGTTCCCTCACCTTTACGTAATGTAGCTGTAATTGCATTCAGATTGTCGAGCGTTGCAGCCAAATCGTTAGCCGCATCAGAATCTGACAGATTTGACATCAACCTGGTTAATGAATCGACAGCACTTTTAATATCATGCGACAATTCGGTATCGGTCAACAACATCCCGACCAGACCTTCTCCGTTATCTATTTTTGTGACAATTGAATCAATTTTGTCGAATAGCTGTTGCTGGTTCTTGTTCAGGCTTGTCACCAACTGATCAATGTTGGTCCCTTCAGCAGAGGTCAGCTTCGACCCGGGTGACACAATTGATTCAGTTATTGAGCCAAAACCAATACCGAGGAACTGGCCGCCGAGCAGGTTGAGCTGGCGAACACGAGCGATCGAATCAGCCCGGATTTCCGTCCCTTCGTCGACCAGAAAATCCACCCGAACCTGCAGCCCATCAATGCTTATATTCTCAATCTTACCGACCGCGACCCCAGCCATACGTACCGGATCACCAACCTTCAGGCCGACTGACGAATTAAAATGCGTGTGATAGGAGTGTTGAACCCGGAACGGGTCCCAGTCCTCGACCAATTCGATAATGACGGCCAGAATAATCAGAGCAAATAGAAAAAACAGACCTACTTTTTGCTCGGTAGTTATAGTCATTGTCTCAATTCCCTTTAATACCTTTGGTGGTCGTGTAAAGAAAACGGCGAACCAATGGGTTCGTGCTCTTTTTTATTTCGTCCGGTGTCCCTATTTCTATTATCTCGCCATCATGCATCATTGCAACACGATCTGAAAGATAAAGAGCAAAATCAAGATCATGGCTGACGATAATCGAGGTGAGATTAACCTTGTCCTTCAGGTTCTCAATAACCCGGGCCAGCTCATCGGTGGTAACTGGATCAAGCTCTGCAGTCGGCTCATCATAAAAGATCAGATCAGGGTTCATCGCGAGCGACCTGGCGATAGCTACCCGCTTCTTCATTCCGCCCGACAACTCTGAAATCATCAACGACTCACTACCGCCAAGACCGACCAGCCGTAATTTTTCACGAATCACCCGTCGGATACGGCGCTCGGGAAGAACATCTTTCTCGCGTAGCCAGAGGCCAACATTTTCACCGACAGAAAGCGAGTTAAACAGGGCTGACGTCTGAAATACCATGCTGTAACGATAGTTTTGTTCGATATGGAGTCCAGGTTCATAATTGATGCTCTTGTCATCAATTAAAATCTCCCCTGAGTCTGGACTCAAAAGTTTGGCCAGATGTCTAAGTAGAACACTTTTGCCGGTACCGGATGGTCCAATAATTGAAAATATTTCACCAGGTTTGATTTCAAGAGATATGTTTTTCAAAACCGGTTTTTCATTGAACGACTTGCAAACATTACGCACACTGACACTTATGCCACGGGATATTTCATATGACTCACGCGAGATGCTGGTTTCAACCGTCATACGTGAGAAAGAATGCGCCACACGCTTGAGGAATGAGACATTTTGCGTTTTTTTATTATTCAAATCAGTCATCACTAGATCCGGTTACAACATCAAACGTGTCAAGAAGTAGTCCGCAATAAATATCATCAAAAATGACATTACAACAGAGCGTGTCGTGGAGATCCCGATGCCACGGGCTCCTCCAGTGGTTTTAAATCCAATATAACACCCGACAACAGCGACAATCCCCCCAAAAACTGTCGCTTTGATCTGGCCATTAAGCATTTCAGTAAAGTCTAGTGAACGGGTCAATACGTCATAATAAACCGTCATTGGTACATTTATTACCGGGTTTATATCGCTGACAACAGCACCACCGGTCACTCCCACCAGAAACGAGACAACCGTCAACGCGGGGACCGCAAGCAGACAGGCGATCAATCGCGGCATTGCCAAGTAGCGCACCGGGTTGATCTCCAACGTTCGCATAGCATCGATCTCTTCATAGACCTGCATCGCACCAACTTCGGCTGACATAGCTGACCCTACCCGACCGGCGACCAGTAGACTGGTCAGAACCGGGCCTAATTCTTTTGCCATAGACAAGCCGACAACAGCCCCGATCGCTTCCTGAGAGCCATATTTGGCTAACTGAGCACCGGTCTGTAGTGCCAGGACCATTCCTATAAACAGCGACATCAACGCGGCAATCGGCAAAGTACCTATGCCAATATCATAAACTTGAGAAATAATGGCCGAACGATTGCGGTAAGCATCTTTGAAATAGAAGAGCGTTTCAACCAGAAGCGACAACATCTCTCCCATCGCCTGTGCTGTATTCAATAATCTACGGCCAAGTCTAGTCAGCATAAATAGACCCTACGACTCCGTCCTGCCCAGAGTTATTCCCCATGGGAGATATAAAAAATGTAATTTCTTTACGTTGTCTTTGTTTTTCACACTAATCAAACCTTTTAAAACAGCCCACTCAATCGACTCATCAGCTTTATGACTGTAGGAAAAGAGTGGGAACAGCTCCCAGGCAACTCCGCTCGGGTTCCGTTCATGCCAGTACAGATTCCATAAAACCGAAGAGACACTATGCCCCTGTTGATCCCATTTTCTCTGGTAGATACGCCATAGTGGCGACCAATTTCTGATCAAGCCATCTGACTGCTGAAAAATCGGCTCCAGTAAAGCCAAAGTGTAAAAATGTGAAACCCCCTTCTCTTGGCGATAACCGAACAGCGGCCAGAGCATGGTTCTGTGCCGTCGGCTCTGCTCAGCACCGATTTCCCTCTCATCCAGATCAGTATACAGCATGAACAACACGCGTGTACGCTGCTGTATCAAGGTGTCGATCTTGTGCTCCTCCAGCTTTAAAAGCGGCCAGAGAAAATGCCGGGTTCGCCTGCCGGCACCTGTCATATCGGAAATAAATGGTAACGCTCTATAGCCGTGTTGATATTCACCTTGGGCGTAAGAAAACAATGGCCAGGGGAAATTCCATTCAGTATAGCCTTTTTTTCGATCATCTACATAAGAAAAGAACGGCCAGAACAGCGTCCGACGACTTTCTAATGGCGTTTCGCTGTAGAGATA
>JAUVAJ010000283.1 GCA_030591795.1 Desulfuromonadales bacterium
CAGGAGTCTTGTCAGCTTTGAGATGCAGGCCGCAATGTACACATTTACGCACCGGAAGGAAGGTTGGCCCATTGGTGTGAAAAGGTTTACTGCATCGCGGGCAAGTAATTACAGTAGCCAGGCCAACAACAATGCAGAGCAGCAGCACCCAGAAGCCGAAAAGCCAACCCATAACTTTGGACGATGCCTGCATTTCAAGTGTAATCAGCAGGCCGGGAACATAAGCGATGATGACGAACCACATCAGCCAGCGCCGGCCACGAACCTTTGCCAGCCCAGCAGCGATGTCAACAGTTTCGGTCTGGTTATTTTCGTCCAATGGTTGCTCCTGTCTGTAGTGACCACACTTCTTAACCAATGTTAATAAATATACTACAAGTTACTTGTCTGGTAAACTTGAATACTCGTTAATCGAAGGAGGTTAGTCATGGGTTATGCCGCAGACAAAATCAGTGAGTACCAGGTGATGATTAAGGTTGCATTCGAACTTAAATAACAATGGAGTGGGCGATGAACCAGAGCAGTTTACTCGAAGCGTTAAAGATTGCACTCGAGGCCGAAATGACCGGTCACCAGTTTTATCTGAATGCCGCCAAGTCTACTGAAGATTCGCAGGGTAAGGCGACGTTTACCCGGATGGCCAAAGAGGAGTTGGAGCATTTCCGTCTGTTGAAAAAACAGTATGCATATATTCTGGAAAATGGAGCGATTGATCGATCCTCAGTTTTTCTTGAAGTACCGGATCCGGAGTCGACTTCGCCGATCTTCAGTCCAGAATTCAGGGAACGGGTCGGCAAACAGCACTTTGAGATGAGTGCCTTGAGTGTCGGCATGCAACTTGAGCTCAGTGCTATCCAGCATTATCAACAGTCGGCGGACAGCAGCGAGGATGCTGATGTCAAGGCTTTCTTCTCCAGCCTGGTTGAGTGGGAGCAAGGACACTACGACAGTTTTGCCGCTGAGTTGGAGCAGTTGCGTGAAGAGTACTGGCAGGCGAACGATTTTTTGCCGTACTAGTACCGTGTAAACCATAAACCATCGCATCTTGCTTGTTATTTGATGTACCAACTGCGTTGCGGCCTCAGTTACATAGCGGTGCTATGCGTCCTCAGCCACGCCTTGTTGGTAAACCAAATCCCGGCGCAATTTTGCGATACTTTATGAATTACAAGGTACTGAGGAGACCAGCTTTATAGGCCGACTCTCACCCGAATCCGGCTTATTCTGTGCGTAAGTAAGGTGCCGGTTTCTGCCCGAGGGCTTTCCAGGTGCCGGCCAGACCAAGGCTCAGCGATAACGCCATGCCGATTGCGATGGTCGTCAAAATAGCCCAAGGCTTGAGTCTGAAGCTCATATCCATTAAGCCTTCGATGATTCCATAAGCCGCCAGGCTGCCGACCAGTGCGCTGATCGCACCGGCAGTAAGACCGAGCATGGCGAACTCACTGGCGAA
The DNA here is from genome assembly GCA_030591795.1 of Desulfuromonadales bacterium. Next base: position 1,454 of record JAUVAJ010000283.1, read on the forward strand.
CGCTTTGATGATATCGCTGCGGGTTGCTCCGCAGACCTTGAAGACTACCGCATCATGAATGCGTCGGTGTTGATCGGCTGAGACCGCGCCGGCCAGAACCAGAAAACCGGCTAGTAGGGCGACAGCTGCCATTCCCTTGAAGGCTATACCGATCCGATCCATAGTCCGGGCGACATTGGCCAATACTTCACGGGTGCCGATGGCCGAGATGTTCGGAAATTGACCGGTGATGGTTTGGAATACCTGCTGTTCGCCGTCACGATCGACGTGCACTGCCGCAATATGCGTTTGCGGCGCACTCTCCAGAACGCCGGGCGAAAGCAACAGCGCAAAATTCAACTCCATGGTTGACCAGTCTACCTCACGCAGATTAACGATTTCCGCCGTAACCTTGCGCCCCAGAACATTAACCGTCAGAGTGTCGCCGACACGTACGCCGAAGCCTTTGCCGAGATCAGCGGTTATGGAGATCAGTGGCGGGCCGCTGTAATCGGCCGGCCACCAGTTGCCGGCGGTCAGTTTGGTCGCCGCATTCGGGGTGGCGGCATAGCTGAGGAAGCGGTCGCCGCGAACGGCCCATTGCACCTCGGGGGCGACCGGCGCTTCGGCAACCGGGATGCCGGCAATGGCAGTGATTCGACCGCGCAAGGTTGGCGAGCGGTCAATCCGGCGTACCTCAGGAATTTTGTGTAAGCTGCTTTCGAATGCCGCGACCTGATGTGACTGGATGTCGAGGAAGAAGAACGCCGGAGCGTCATTCGGCAGCGTGTTCTCGACCAGATCGTTGAGATTACCCTGGACCAGAGTGATAATAACCAGGGTGGTCAGTCCGAGGCCGAGGGCGAACAGGGTGCTGGCGGCTGGTGAGCCGCGGCGGTGAATATTGCCGAGACCGAGCCGTAGCGACGGATGCCGCGGCCGCGGCATTCGTCGGGCGATACGGATAGTAGCGGCGGCAACGAGGCGGAACAGCCCGAAGCATAGCCCGGCGCCGACAATGAACCAGCCGGCGAGTCGCTGGTCGCTACTGGAGAAAATAGTCAGTGCGGCCAGCGCGGCAGAGGTCAGGCCGATTGCCAGCCAGATGCCGCGCGTCGGCCGGTGCTGAGCGGTCTCGACGTAGCCGCGAAACAGCACTGCTGGCGAAACTTGTAGCGCCGAACCGAGCGGTTTGAGTGAAAAGACCAGCGCGATCAGCAGGCCGAACAGGGCGGCAGTTGCCAGGGTGGCTGGGTAGATGCCAGGGATCAACGGAATCGGAATCTGTTCACCGATCAGACCGGCGATCAGGTACGGGAGCGCACCACCGGCGAGTAGACCGGCGGTTGATCCGATCGCCCCGAGAATCAAAACCTGTAGCAGATAGGCGGTGAAGATGACGCGGGCCGAAGCACCGAGGCTCTTCATGGTGGCGATGTGCAGGATCTTGCCGCTCAGGTAACCGCGGACCGCGCCGGAGACACCGAGCCCGCCAACCAGCAGGGCGCAAAGGCCAAGCAGGGTCAGGTTGAGATTCATTCGTTCAAGAAAAAACCGGACCCGTGGCGTCGCATCGCGCCAGGTGCGTAAGCGCCAACCGGCCTCCGGGAAGGTTGTCTGTAACTCCAGTTTAAGTTGATCGACGGTTGTTTTGTCCGACAAGCGCAGACGGTAGGCGTAGGTGACCAGGCTGCCGGGCTGAATCAAGCCGGTCGCCTGCAGTCCGGCTTGATCGATCATTACTCTCGGCCCGAGGTTGAAGGGGCGCACCGATCGATCCGGTTCGGCGGTCAGCATGCCACGAACTTCGAAGGTGGCGGTCCCGAGCTGAATTTTCCCGCCAACAGTGATGCCGAGGCGTTCAAGCAAGGCCGACTCAACCAGGGCACCGTCATTAGTCAAGGCCGCGGTTAACGGCTGTTGCGGATTGAGACCGAGTTGGCCATAGAGTGGATAGAGGTCGTCGACAGCTTTAAGCTCGACCAGGATACGGGCATCATCGTTGGCCGCTCCGGCCATAGTTCGCA
>JAUVAJ010000027.1 GCA_030591795.1 Desulfuromonadales bacterium
TAGTGCGCAATTTCAGGCGTTCCTCGGTTTCCAGCAACTGCAGTTGTGCCAACTGGATCTCGGTTTCAATTTCATCCTTTTCATGGCTTGAAATCAGCTGTTTTTTATACAACTCTTCATTCCGTTTCGCTTTACGCAAACCGAATTCAACCCGAGCCTTGGCCAAATTGACCGCAGCTTCTTCAACTCCGGATTTCAACTGAGTCAGAACTTGTCCGCGCTGTACGCGGTCACCCCGCTCAACATTTATCTGTTCGATAATGCCGGGCACCTGGCTGCTGAATTCAACCAACTCATTCGGTTCGATCATCCCCTCTAGTGACGGCACCTCGACGGCAAAAGCCGGGGACGAGACGAAGACAAAGAAAAATAACAATTGACAGAATTTCATAATTTACTCCCTTATTCCAACTTACCGGAAAATGACAGCAGATTCCCCTGCTGTTGATCCTGACGAAACAATTCCCTCCTGATCCGGGCATGATATTTTTCCACACTCACTTGAGCCTGACTGATCGCCCTGCGCGCCAGAGGCTGCATAACTCCCAAGTTGGAAAAATCTATCCCTTTTAACAACTGTGCAATCAGACCGCCACGAGCGCCATCGAGCAACGGATCTTCTAAAGAGAGGATTGCCTGATAACTTCCGGGGTCACCCTGCCGCCCGCAACGTCCTGCCAACTGACGATCGATCCGTGCCGCCTCATGCCGCTCGGTCGCGATAACATGCAAGCCCCCTATTTGACGCACCCCTTCACCCAGCACAATATCGGTCCCCCGACCAGCCATATTGGTGGCAATGGTGATACTTGCGGCGATACCGGCGGCACTGACAATATCAGCTTCATCGGCGTCCTGCTTGGCATTTAGCACCTGGTGCTCCAGACCGGCCTGACGAACCAACGCTGACAAGTGTTCAGATGCAGCAACCGATCGGGTTCCGACCAACAGCGGACGTCCCAGATGATGCAGTCTACAGATTTCGGCGACGACAGCTTGCCATTTCTGCTGCTGAGTCGCCAACACCCGATCCGGCAGAATCTTGCGGATGATCGGGCGATGAGTTGGAACCTTCAACGTCGGCAGGTGATAAACCGCCCAGAGTTCAACAGCAACCTCTTTGGCTGTCCCAGTCATCCCAGATAGCTGGCGGTAGCGACGGAAGAAACGCTGATAGCTGATCTTCGCCAAGGTTTCCCGGCGCTGGGTCAGTTCGCAGCCTTCTTTCAGTTCGATCAGCTGGTGCAGTCCCTGTTCCCAGGATCGATCTTCCATCACCCGGCCGGTAAACTCGTCAATAATCTGCACCTTACCATCACGCAACAGGTACTGTTCATCACGATGGAAAAACTGTATTGCCGTCAAGGCCTGATGTACCGTCGATTCACGCCGCACCAGACCACTCCAGAGTGGCCCAAGTTGACTTACCGCAGCAGCGATCTTTTGCTTGCCGACATCCGTTATGCGTAATTGTCGCCGCGCCGAATCGAGCACATAGTCATCCCCTTTGCTCAGCTCAGCTGCCAGATCAAGAGCCTGTTGCAGAAACTGTCGTTCTTCATCCCCGCCGTCCGCACCGGAGATAATCAAAGGCGTCCGAGCTTCATCAATCAGAATACTGTCGGCTTCATCGACAATAGCAAAATGCAGACCCCGCAGCAGGACACGTTTGCTCCGTTGGCTCTCTCCATGCAGGTATTCTGCCTGTAAAAGCAGCGGATCGAGTCGATCCCCCAAGGTCAGTCGATCCCGCAGGTAATCGAAAACCAGCTCCTTATTGGTCGCATAAGTCACATCACACTGATAGGCCCGACGCCTTTCAGCCGGCGTCTGCCCGTGCACCACACAACCGACCTGTAGCCCGAGAGCCCGGTAAAGCGGCAGCATGGTCTCGGTATCTCTGGCGGTCAGATAGTCGTTGACGCTGATCACGTGCACAGGTATCCCGGCCAGTGCAACAGTGGCAGCCGGCAAGGTCGCGGTGAGCGTCTTTCCTTCGCCGGTATCCATCTCTGCCACCATCCCCTGCAGCAATACCAGTCCGCCGGTGAGCTGACTCGCGTAGGGGCGCATGCCCAGTGTTCGGACACTCAGTTCTCGAACCAAGGCAAAACTACACACCAGCAGCTCATCAATCATTCCGTCGATGTGCAGTTGTTGTCTTAATTGCTGGATCTCCTGTTGTAACTGCTGATTATCCAAAGCTTGTAACCGCGGTTCGGCAGCTTCAATCCGGGCAACCAAACGCCGCAATCGTCCGCGACCGGAAAAGAGTTTTCGCAGCTGTCCGAAAACTCGGTGAGAAAAAACTTCCAGTTTTTTTTCCACACGATCCGGCTGTTCCGCGCGCACATCATGGGTTGCCGGGGGGATATGTAGGTTTGAAACGACAGCCATCAGCAGCCCTAAATCGCGAAACGGCTCAGCAACATACGCCGCAGCCCCCGGTACCAGCGCCACGCCAACGGTTCCGGAGAATGTTCAAAACGGACGAACACCCGCTCCTGAACCTTATCTGCCAAAGATTCCGTAAGTTCGATGTCAAACTGAAACAGCCGCTCCAGCGCTTTCGGCCGCTCCGGCTCACGAGGATCGAGGACATAGAGGCCGCCGCCCTCCAGACTGAGTGCCAGACTCGGCAATTCATAACTGGCGGCTGGAACTTCACGGATCACAGCAGCCGGGATCACAGAATCAATCTGCTCCGCTAAGCGAACTTCAACGTTGCGGGTATCAGCACGAACCCGTTCGATATTCGCCTGGGGCACCAACACTCGGATACTCATTTTATTAGGGTCGAGAATATATCCGAGCGACGTCCCGCGCCGGACAAACTGGCCGAACAGGTCCTCAGCCTGCGGAAGCACAAAAACACCAGCCGCGTTGCTGCGTAATAACAGCGACTGCTGCCGTTCATGAGCGCGGGCCAGTTCAGCTTCAATACGGCCCAATTCTTCTTTCAACAGTGCTGATTCAGTCCGTTCGGCAAGCAAACTCAGGCGATAGCGTGCTTGATATTCCTCCAGACGTGCTGCCAAGAGCCGAACCTGAGCCGCTAACTCAGGATTTTCAGATCGAAGCAACAGGGTGCCGGGTTGGACCTGATCACCACTGGTGCTGAGGATTTCCGCAACAAAACCATCCGTCTCCGCATAAACCTGCGACTCATCCGGAGCCCACGTCACGCCCTCACAATTTGTGTAGAGTGGTACAGGAAGAAAGCACAAGCCTGCCGACAGCAACCCCAGTGGGACCAAGATGGTTAAAAAAATCCGGGCTCTTTTTCTTTGCATCTTCGAATCCTTGAGCAGAAAACCAGCTACCTGCAGCAACGGCTTAACCAGCATGCCGAAACCAGCCCAGACCGCAAACACCACGCCGATGAAAAAAAACTTTCCGGCAACAAAGAGGATGATCCGGATTGAAATAAATATGCGATAAACGAAGGATGCCAGGGCATAGCCAAACATCCAGCCAGCTTCTCCCGGTGCCGTTGCCGGTGATTCTGAGGTGTTGACACCGAGCAAGTAACGTTGGCAGAGATAGCCGATGTAACGGTTACTGCGCTGTCCTAGATTTGGAATCTCCAGGTAATCGGCCAGTACATAATAGGCATCGAAACGCAGCAGCGGATTGCCGTTGAACAGTAACGTCGAGATCCCAGCGATCAGCATGACATTAAAAGCTGCGGCACTTATCGCACCCTGCTCGACATTCAACCAGACCAGCAGCGCCAGAGCGGCAACAAACAGTTCGATCAGAATCCCCGCAGCACCGACCAGCATCCGCTTACGTTTCTCGCGAAAAGCCAGTGAGGAAGAAGCATCAACATAGGGGATCGGCATAAAAACCAGCAGCATGATGCCCATTTCATGGACCTCGCCGCCCCATTTTTTAACCATATAGGCATGACCGAACTCGTGCAGAAGTTTTAGCAACGGATAGATCAAGCTAACCAGTAACAGATTCTCCAAACTCAGTAGCTGGTCGGTGAAATTCGCCATAAGATCCGACCAGTGCAGCATCGCCAGCACCGCCGCAATAGCAACGACACCGAGCCAGACAAATAGTGCCGGCCAACCTAAAAAGGGGCTTAAAAGCGGCAGGGTTGCAGTTAAAAAACGATCCGGATCAAGCAATGGAAAGCGCACCGACATCGGTGAACGCAGGTTTGCCAGCAGCCGATTGCGCTGCCCCTGGTCTTGCCGCTGCTGCAGTTCGGCAAAATCGGGGAGTGCACAGGTCTGCAACAGGTCGGAACGGAACAGTTGCGAAAGCAGCCCGATCACCTCATCCTGGGTCGGCATATGATCACCGAGCCGCGCGCAGGCAGTCTCCCAGATCGTGCCGAGAGTGCGCCGTCCGTCCATCAAGCCGATCAACTGATAGGCTTCCGGAGAAAAGCGGTGGTGGCGGCCGGTAAAGCGATCCTGAATGATGTACCAGTTGTCCCCGCGATAGCAATGCTGATGGATTTGCACATGACTGCGCAAGCGCGGCTTAAGCGGCGCCACCCGGTACCAGGACTGGCTGAAGAGCGATTCACTCATACGCAATTCCGACGTTCACCATCATCTCAAGGCAACCAGCGCCACAGCGTTAACTGAACCCACTCCAGCAAATCGCGGGTCCAGATCGATATCAGCTTGCGCCGGTCGATAAAAATCTTGCCGACTCCCTCCATCCCCGGTCGCAGACTGTCGTCAACCGTTTGCAGGTGAGCCTCAACCCGAAAGTAGTTACGCCCCTCCTCGGCCTTGGTAATCGGAGTAATTTTTGCCACGGTAAATAGATATTGCTGATTTGGCAAAGACGAAAGAACCAAAGTCCCCTGCTGCCCAATCTGCACATCAGCTATCCGGCGCTCATCAACCTTGAGAATCACCCGGTAGGCATCAAGCGGTGTCACCTCGAACAAGATTTCCCCTTGCGCCACCGCACTTCCAAGTCGTTGGCTCAGGTCACCACTGACCAGCAGTCCGGCAAACGGTGCCGTCAATCTACTCCGCTCCAACTTGGCGACAATCAAGTCGAGCTCGGCTTGAGACTGATCCAGTTGCGCTTTGATAATCTTGGCCTGAGCGCTATCATGCTTGGCAACCGCCTCCTGATACTGCCGATCCAGCTGCCGTTGCTGACTGTTTTTAGCCAGCATTTCCAAGCGTAAGTCGCGGTCGTCCAGAGAACAGAGCAACGCTCCTTGCTCAACCAGATCCCCGGCGCGGGCCGGAGCCTGATCAATAAAACCGTTAAAAGGCACCACCACCGCCCGACGGATTGCACCTTCCAGGGTCATATCGGCAGACAATCGATAATCCCATTCGAGCACACTAAGGCAAGCAATCACTCCGATCAGCAGCAGTAAAAACAGCTTGCGTCCGAAATAACGTGGACCGAACAGACGTTGTAATTGCTGCTGGGCGGCTGCTTTGAATTTAACCGGCAGTGGTTGGTCATTTAAATACTTACTCTCCAACGCCGGGCCGAGCAAAGCAGCGATCGCTCGAAAAAATTCGACATCCCGCTCAGTGAAAGGTCGATCGGCGGCTCGTTCGCAGGTCAGCGCACCGTAATAGCGTCCTTGTCCGTATAATGGAAAACTGATAATCGCAGCCATCGATTGCTGACGCGACAAGGCTTCGTGTTCGCGACAGATCAGCACCTCTTCTTCAATCGGCGGATAAGAAACTTCGCGCCGTTGCAGGATCGCTTCTTCCATAACCCGCTCGATGGCACGGGTCAGGTTCATCTTCCGGCCAACCTCAGCACTGTGGGAAACGGCCTGCAGTTTAAGCTTACGGCCACGCAAAAAACCGAGACTGACCCGTTCACACTCACTGGCGGCAGACAGCTCGGTGGTAAAAGCCATAGCTGCCGCAGCAAAACTTTCTTGTCCCAGAACCACGGCAAGCATATCAACAGCGGTCTTCAATCGGTGCAGAGTAGCCTGGCCCTCGTCGGCCTGTTTGCGCCGTACCAGCAACTCCAGCCAGGCGACCCCCCACTGCAAATGCTCCATCGCTCTTTGCAGCTCAACTTCAGCCGAGGCAGAGACTTCCAGCGCCACCACGCCACACAAATCATCATCAACCAACAACGGATAGGCAATGGAGTAGTTTGCAGAGTCCGGCAATTCGACCAGCAGCCCGCAGTTCTCTTCCAGCACACGTTCAACGACATCGGAAAGCCGTTGTGGCTCGCTCCCACTTTGCGGCCAACCGGCAACCGGCATAAATTGTTTATCTGCCGCGGCAACAATCAACAGACCCTGAACGACACCCGGAATCAGCCCGCTCTGTAACGCCAGCCAGCCTTGATAATAGTCCTGCTCACTGCAAGCAGCGGTGAAATCAGCCCAGAGCTTCGGTGTATCCCTCTGCGGTTCCTCAATGGTTGCGGTTTCAACGATGCTCATAAGTGACTCATTTCAAACGTTTCTGTGTTGGTTGACGAAACTGTTTTTCTACATGCTGTGCAAGTAATTCGTGAATACTTTCCGGCGGTCGTTTATGAAAAAAATGATGAATGACCACGTGCGCCAGTTCGTGGGCCAGCACCCTGATATTAACTTTATTGACCGCAAGATAGACGCTGTTCTCATCTGGCGAAAAAAAAGCAATATAACCGACATGGGCCGCAAACTGATTTTTGTAAACCGCCTGAACCTCTACCTCTGAAGGCAACAGTACAATTGACAAATCGCTGCGCGGGGGATGCATATCCAGGATTTCCTGCACCCGACCGTAAACCAGATCAAGCTTGTTACTCACTTCATCACTCAACAACAATTTGCTTCTCTGTCTGCCCAACGAATTGGACAGCCCCAACCGGACCCGGCTGTTAAACTGCTGTAACCGCTTTTCATCCTGAAATTCCAGACGGACCAAGCGGGTTTTTAACTCGGCAGCCTGATTTGGTGCCGGCAACAGGGTGCAGAGCAGGAGAATGATGATAGCGACTTTCAGGTTCAAGCTACCCCTCAATCTTCAACTTGTATCTACTTAATATTTCGTCTATTTTACCCATTGCTTGCCGAGCATCATCCAACTGATCCCGGCGCAAGTTCTTTTCCAGCAATGCAGACAAATCTTGCAAACTTTTCACATCCGCAGAATATAAACTGGAGAACTCATTAATATCATTAGCCAGACTACGACCGACATCCTTAGTTCGCAGATGAATGTGCTGATTCAGGTCTCTTTGCCGTAACCCCTTGAAAACCGTTTCAAAACGATAAAGCGGTCCGGCAAATGCGTGACTGACAAAGAGCATTAACACCGAAACGACACCACCACCGAGGATGATAAAAAGCCAATTGGCCTGAAACAGTTCCTTGATCAACACAGAGGGGGTAGCACCGACGCGAAATTGCTGATCAGTATAAGAGATGGTCAAATGCTCCGAGGAGAGCAAACCGAAAATCAGGGTAAAGAATGCAACGCCAAGGATACTGAGCAAAAATACCCAAAAGATCATTTTGCCCTGTAATTCCTGATTGATGAAATAGTTCCGTCGCTTATAGCCACGCGCCATCATTCACCCCCGTTTTTCAATTTCTGCTGCGGATAACGAACGATCGCCTGTTCACGAACCCGCAGAATCCATTCTTCAAGTATTTTTTGTTGCAGCAGATAGTGTAAGTGCTGTCGCAATTCATCGTCCGAGATGACTGACTCTTGGAGCTGCGGCAGTACTTCAATCTGATCAATCTGAATACGCACATAATCTGCACCATCAGCAAACGGAGTTGATAGCTCACCGGAGCGCATCGACAACAAGCGAACCTGTAGCGCTTCGGGCAAGACAACAAAATCTTCGATAAGCTGCTGCTCCTGTGCTGCTTCTCCAGCGAGCGCCTGCTGATAAGACTGGTAGCGCAACAAGGTCAAGCGATAACGCAGGTGCTGAGCTTTGCGGAAATTGGCGAGGTCCGGCTCCGAAAGCTCTATCGGTTGTTCAAGCTGTTTTCTGTCGAGCAGGGTTTTTACCAGCGATTGTTCAAAAAAATCCTTAATCAACCGTTTAAACTGATCTTCGTCGGCAATTCCGGACTTAATCGCCTCCTGAATCAGTACTTCACGCAGCACCAAATCATCAATAAATTCATTCTGATCGCGATAATGATACGGCTTCTGTTGCCACATCTGCTGCAATTCGGCAAAAGGAATCACCCGTTCGTTAACCACCAGGGCATTTTCCCCCGGCGGCTCACCGGAGCCTTTATAGCTGATGACTCCATAAGCGCAGGAGATCAACAGGATAATGCCGAGGATGAAGTAGATATATTTCATCGCACCCCTCTTCCGAGTCATGAGAAAATATTATCCTAGGAACCTGTCGGATTTAACAAGAGCCTACTGCAAAATCGGCTGATCGGTCCAGATCTACGGCAATTTTCGACAAATAGCCATGCTATTCGCTCTCAAATTCCCGTAAATCTGGCCTCGAACATCCAATTTTTCGCTACGGCCCGTCAAGTCTGACAGGCTCCTAGCTAAAAGACCGATATTTCAAGATTTGACCGGGCAACTACAAAAAAATGCCCGGCACGATCAGACAATCATGCCGGGCGCAGGCAATTAACAAGCCAAACGATTATTCAGTTTTTTTTTCCGGAACATCCAAGTGCAGTTCGCCAAAGCGTTTTTCATACTCCTGCACGGTATTCATCAACAGAAGAGCCAACCGTTTGGCCGCATACGGATTAAGGGTCATCCGGTCTGACAACTCAATGACGAGCTCCTTCTGCCCCGCGTGCCAGTTCTGATTGGTGCCGAACAGCAGAGTGACCTCTTCGCGGCTACTTGACACGTTGCAAACGTTGGCATAGGTGCTCTTCATCTTCGATCCATCCCAGCGGATGGTCGGTTTAGTCGATTTTTTCTCTTCTGCTGTTACGACAGTTTCGCCTTCTGCTTTCTTTGCTTTTTCAGACATTTTCTTTCCTTTTGAGTTCGGTTTTGATTATCGGAGACTCGACATTCAGGTATTGAACTGTTTTAGTTGCGTCGTTTCCGGCCCAGCCGGATTTGCTCAAATGCCCATCCTGCCAGCGCCAGAAGCGCGCTTTCTCTTTTGGAGTATCAAGGTCAAGCAACTTGGCCGTGCCGGTTTTTTTGCGCTGGGAAGACGTTACCCCCCAACCGACAAATCCGGCTACGACAGCTTTCAGCGAATCAGCACTGTCGGTCTGTTTTTCTTCAGGGACTTCCGGTTGTTCCATCTCTTCGGGTGCTTGATCCCGGTCTTCCTCATTTTCGTCTTCGAGAATCGGCTGTTCCGATTCTACCTCTTCAACTCTTTCCTCCTCGGGCAGTTTTTCTACGTCCGGGCTCGGCTGATCGACATCCTCCGCCGCCTGCTCTTCCACTTCATCTTCCGGCGGATGCTCTTCCACTTCATCTTCCGGCGGATGATAGCCTAAGCCATAGCCCTGCCGCTTGGCCGCAGAAGAGGCATCGGAACCATGATGTGTCGGGCGTTGGTCGGTGACCAACTCAGGACGTTGTGCAGCAATGAACTCACGCATTTGAGTAGGCAGAAGCACACTGCCCAGTTGAGACAATGAAGGAGTTAACGCCAACGGGTTATAAAGCCCGAACTGACGGTTAGCGATCAGATCGAGGTTGCCCTGGCCAAGCCGGACCACCGTTTCAGCCGTATCCCCGTCCATCGTCAAGCGGGCATATTCGCCGATCATCAGATCTTCGGTAAAATCACCGACAAAGGTGTCATCACCGTGACCACCGAACATAGCGTCAAAACCAGCGCCACCGTCGAGCCAGTCATTGCCACCGATAAAGCGATGCTCGTCGATGGTTTCGACTGTCCGCAGACGGCCAGATAAATAAGTCGCTCGACCTGCATCACCGACCATATAATCATTACCACTGTCACCATAAAGCTGATCTGCGACCGCTCCACCAATTAGCAGGTCGTTTCCTGCTCCACCGTATATTTCATCTTCGCCGCCCAGATTCGGATCGCCACTGGCAATTTTAGATAACTGACCATTAAGGAAATCCGCTATCCCATTGTCGCCGATCAGGATGTCGTCACCTGCGTCACCATGCATTTCATCGTTACTGAAACCACCGATCAGCAGATCATTCCCTCCTCCTCCAGCCAACCGATCCTTGCCGCCAAACATCGGGTCGCCGCTGGCAACTTGCGCTAAACGCCCAGCGACAAAGTCGACTCGGCCGTTATCACCAAGTTGTACATCGTCACCTGCTCCAGAAACAACTTGATCATCGGCAACTCCACCGA
>JAUVAJ010000151.1 GCA_030591795.1 Desulfuromonadales bacterium
ACAAGGGGTTATTCGCACCGCCTGGTATCGGTTGTCTCTATGTGCGTGAAGGTCTGCAGCTCAGACCGCTGATATACGGCGGAACCGGCGGTCAGTCAGAGCAAGACGGGATGCCACAGCAGATGCCGGAGCGGCTGGAAAGCGGAACCCTTAACACGCCCGGTATCGCCGGTCTTAAAGCCGGTATCGATTTTATCAGTGAGGTGGGGCTGGAGCAGATCGCTCGCCGTGAACAACAGATGGTCGATCTTCTGGTAAATGGTATTCGCTCGATCCCCGGTACAACCGTTTACGGGCCTGCCGGTACGCCGCGACATGGTGGCGCAGTCTCCTTTACCTGTCAGGGCAGGGATTCAGCCGAGATCGGCTTTATTCTCGATCAGGAATATGAGATTATGGTCCGGGTCGGGTTGCATTGTGCGCCTGGTGCGCACCGGATGATCGGATCTTACCCCGAGGGGACGGTTCGGGTCAGCCCCGGATATTTTACAACTGCCGAACAGATTGAACTGTTTGTTCATGCGGTTTCCAAGATTATACAATAATAGAACTGCACTGAAGAAGGAGGCTCGGATGATTCGTTCCATTATGTCCCTGTTTGTAGTAGCCGTTTTTATGCTGGCTTGTGCGCTGCCGCCCGATAAGCCGGTTACACGTGAAGAACTTTTGAGAACGCGTATCTATCAGAAATTTATTATCACCGAGTCCCCCGAGCAGGTGCTGGATCTCTTGAACACGCATGGTGAAGCGATTCTAGTGGCAAAACGGAATATACCGGGCAAGGATTACCCGGTGCATGTGAAAATTCTGGCAACATCTGAAGGAATTGAAGTTGTTGACTACGATCGCTAGCATTTGATCTGGTAATAATCAAATAGCGTAGCCACTGTTGATGCTTTGGCAACTGAAGGACATGTAATCTTATGATAAAATCTTATTTGTTGGACACCAATGTTCTGTTGCATGACCCCCAGGCACTGTTCAAGTTTGCTGACAATAATCTGATCATTCCGATCACCGTCATAGAAGAGATAGATCGTTTCAAGAAGGATCTGAACGAAACCGGACGTAATGCTCGGCACGTTTCCAGGACCCTGGATGGTCTGCGTAAAAAAGGCCATCTGATCACCGGGGTTGAGCTCGAGTCGGGTGGCCATCTGCGGGTGGTGTTGCATTCCAGGGAGGCGATGGATCGTCTGCCGCCGGAGTTGATCGATGATCGCGGCGACAACCGGATTCTGGCTGTTGCTCTGGATCTCAAAGAGGCTGGTGAACATCCGGTTTTCGTCACCAAAGACACTAATCTGCGGATCAAGGCCGATGCTCTCGGCCTGGTTGCAGAGGATTATTCGTCAGACAAGGTGGAAGTTGACGATCTTTATTCCGGTTACACCGATGTGATGGTCGATAAAGACCAGATCGACAAGTTTTTTGAAGAGGGCTACCTCGACTTCGAAGGTGATTTTCAGCCGAATCAGTTTCTTACCCTGACCGATTCATCCAACCCGTCACATACGGCGCTTGGTCGCTACGACCAGACCATGCGTCGGGTTGTTGCTCTGATCCGTCTGCCGAAAGAGGGTATCTGGGGTATTCATTCGCGCAACCGAGAGCAGCAGTTTGCTCTTGATCTGTTGATGAATGATGATATCCAGCTGGTGAGTCTGGTCGGTAAGGCCGGTACTGGTAAAACTTTACTGGCGATTGCCGTTGGATTGCATAAGTCTGCAGATGAAGGTTGCTACAGTCGCTTGCTCGTTTCCCGACCGGTTTTCCCGCTCGGTAAAGATCTCGGTTTCTTGCCGGGAGATATTGAGGAGAAACTGGCGCCCTGGATGCAGCCAATATTTGACAATGTTGAGTTGCTGCTCGGTAGCGTTGATGAACAGGGGAAGCGGAAGCGTGGATATAAGGAGCTGGTTGATCTTGGCCTGCTTGAGATTGAAGCGTTGACCTATATTCGCGGGCGCTCGATCCCTAAGCAATATCTGATTGTTGATGAAGCTCAGAACCTGACTCCGCACGAAATTAAAACAATCGTTACGCGGGCCGGTGAGGGGACCAAGGTCGTTCTGACCGGCGACCCTTATCAAATAGATAACCCGTATATTGACGCGTCCAGCAACGGTTTGACTTATGCAGTAGAAAAATTCAAAGGCCAGGAGATTGCCGGTCACGTCACTCTAGATAAAGGTGAGCGTTCCATGCTTGCTGAACTGGCAGCGAATCTGCTTTAAATCAATAACTTAGAAATAATATTATCGAATTGACATTAACTTAAATGATTGTACTTACCATTGAATCATCCTGCGATGAAACAGCAGCCGCCGTCATTCAGGATGGTCGAAAAATTTTGTCGAACGTTGTTGCATCACAAGTTGATGTTCACGCCCGTTTTGGCGGCGTTGTCCCTGAAATTGCTTCACGACAGCATGTAGAAGCGATTTCGCTGGTAGTTGCCGAGGCGCTGGAACAGGCCGGTATGACAATAGCTGCCATTGAAGGGATCGGTGTTACAACCGGTCCGGGCCTGATCGGCGCTCTTCTGGTCGGAATCTCCGCCGGTCAAGCGATCGCTTATGCCCGACAGATCCCGCTGGTCGGCTTGCATCATCTCGAGGGGCATATCCTTTCCCCTTTACTTGAACAAGAAGTTGTTTTTCCCTTTCTGGCCCTGGCTGTATCAGGTGGTCACACACATCTCTATCGGGTTGACGGAATCGGGCGTTACACCACCCTTGGTCAGACGCGGGACGATGCGGCCGGCGAAGCTTTTGACAAAGTTGCAAAACTGGTCGGACTTGGTTACCCGGGTGGTGAAAAAATTGACCGACTGGCGGCAGAGGGTAATCCTGCTACAATTCAGTTTCCCAGGCCGATGTTGCACCGTGGCCTCGATTTCAGTTTCAGCGGCATCAAGACGGCGGTTCGCAATTTCGTTATAGCAAATCCTGAATCTATCCAGCCGGATCGGCTGGCAGATCTGGCTGCTGGCTTCCAGGCGGCTGTTGTTGAAGTTCTTACGAAGAAAACCTTTAAGGCTGCTACGGACAATGGTCTGGAACGGATTGTGGTCTGTGGTGGTGTCGCTTGTAACAGCGGGCTGCGTAGAGCGATGCATGCCGAGGCGGAGCGAAGCGGAATGCAGATGGTTTTTCCTTCCCCGGCGCTATGTGGTGACAATGCGGCAATGCTCGGCGTTGCTGCTGATTATTATCTGTCCAGGCAGATCGACACCAAGGCGCTCAAGGCTCGCGCCAGTTGGTCTCTTGATCAGGTGACAAACGGTCTCGGGCTATCAACAACTGCATGCTAAAGACCTAACGGGATAATAGTTTATGTGGCGTTACTGGCCGCTGGCGCGGCAGGGAAAACTTAATCTGATTCGTTTCCTACGACTTCGGGGAACCCCGGATGAAGTTGCCAAGGGGTTTGCTCTCGGCATCTTTATCGGCATGACGCCGACGTTCGGTTTTCAGATGGTAATCGCCATTTTTTTTGCCTGGATTTTAAAGGAGAACAAGATTGCTGCAGTTCTCGGTGTCTGGGTCACGAACCCGATCACTGCACCCATAATTTACGCGACTCAGTATGAGACCGGTAGACTTGTGCTCGGGATGGATCGTTTGAGCTTCCCGGCTGAACTTTCATTTGACGCATTTATGAACATCGGCATGGATATAATGGTGCCTCTTTGCTTCGGCTCCCTGATACATGCTGTCCTCTGGGGTTTTCTCACCTACGCATTGACCCTGCGTTTTATTCCATCGTTGCGCATGATCCGGATCAATCGTTGGCCTCGTCGCCGTAAACGTATAACATAATGAGTCTTGTGGAGAATGACTATGGCTGATGGCTACCGCGCCAAAAAACGTTTTGGGCAGCATTTTCTGCACGAACGTAAATATATAGATGATATTCTGCGCGCTGCTGAGCTTGGTGATGCAAATCGGGTGCTTGAAATAGGCCCCGGACTGGGCGCTCTGACCGACCCGATTCTGGCGTCCGGGGTGCAATTAAAGGTCATGGAAGTAGATCGGGACATCGTTGCCCGACTCAGGCAACGTAGCGAATCTAACCTTGAGGTTACTGAAGGTGATGCTCTACACCTCGACTGGCGCTCGATTCTTAACGAGCCGCCGTATACCTTGATCTCTAATCTCCCCTACAACATCTCAAGCCAGATTCTGTTTCGTCTGCTCGATGAGCGCGATCTGTTTACCCGTGCTGTTTTGATGTTTCAGAAAGAGGTAGCCGACCGAATCTGTGCCGACCCGTCAACCCGTGATTACGGAATCCTGTCGGTGCTTTGTCAGCTATATTTTGATGTCAAAAAGGTGGTCTCTGTGCCGTCGGGTGCGTTCAATCCTCCCCCGAAAGTCGATTCTGCGGTTATCGAGCTGATTCCGTTGTCAGCTATGCGTTATCCGGTGGACGACGAGCAGTTTTTACGTAAGGTGGTAAAAGCAGCATTTGCCCAACGTCGCAAGACCTTGCGCAATACTCTACGCACGGCCGGGTTTACAGTTGCCGAGATTGAAACATCGGCTGCCAATGTCGGCATTGATCTGAAACGGCGGGGGGAAACGCTGACTTTGGCAGAATTCACCGCCCTGGCAAATATGCTTTTAGAGCAAACGAGCGCGAACGAATAAACACTACAATTATCTGGAAGGTTGAATAAATGAGTGAACTAGTAGCAACTGTTAACGGCCAGCCGATACGCAAGGTTGATCTGGAGAATACGATTCAAGGATTTTCTTTAGAGCAGTATCGAAAAACTTCAGATCAGCTTACGACGACGGAACAAGCTGAATTGCGAGCGCTGGCCCTGGAAAAACTGTTGGCCCGCGAGTTGATCTTTCAGGAAGCGATGACGGTCGGCATCGTTGCCGAAGAAGCTGCTATCGACGCTGAGCGCCAAAAGATAGTCGCTAATTTTCCGAGTGAGGATGAATTTTTTTCGACTCTGGAAAAAGCCGGCATTGATGCGATGACTTACCACCGGATGTTGCGTCAGGATATAACGGTCAACCTGATGACTGATGAAAAACTGACAGAGCTTCCGGAACCGACCGAGGCGCAGATCAAGGAGATGTTTGCCGATCGCTCTGAGCAAATGAATCGCAAAGGTCGAGTCCGGGCCAGTCACATTCTGATCAAAATTGAAGATGAGGACAAGGCGGCCGCCATGGCAGCTATCCAGGAGCTTAATGAGCAGTCTGCAGAAGCCGATTTTGCCGAATTGGCCAAAAGCCGATCAGCCTGTCCGAGCGCAACCGGTGGCGGTGATCTTGGTTGGTTTCGCAAAGGGGATATGGTCA
>JAUVAJ010000034.1 GCA_030591795.1 Desulfuromonadales bacterium
ATCGGTCTGATCCGGGTACTGGTTTACGAAGATTGATGCTAGGAGGCTGTCGGACTATCCCTGATCCGGCTGCAAATCTGGCTGTTTGGCCCATATTTCAGCTCCTTTTCGACCAATAGCTACGGCTATTACTCTCAAACGAGCCAAAATCTGGTCTCAAACTCCCAAATTTTCGCTTCGGCCCGTATAGTCCGACAGCCTCCTAGTCAGACATACTCCTGGCCAGTTCAGGGGACTTCTTTTAACAGTGTGGCCAATTCAGCTGCATCAGTGATCGGCTCCCGGCAGCTGAAACTCTGGCAGACATAGGCGGCAGCAGGTTTACTCTGCCGGCCCATCTGTTGTGTAAACGGGGCGAGCTTGTTGATCTCCGCGTTTTCTGTGCCCAGCAACCGGATGACTTCCGTTTCCGGAGCAAAAACCTGATTCATGATTTGCTCAAGATTCTTTATTTCTTCGCTCAGTTCAGCACCCGCCAGGACAACCTCTCGAGTCGACTCTAGCAGCAACTCTACACCTTGCAAGGCACAGGTGAAGCCGGCTGGGTAGCTGGTCAGATATGGGGACAACCCTGACAGCAGTGTCTCAGCTCGCTCTCGCCAGACAGTTTCGCCAGTCAGCATATTCAACCGGGCAAATAGCTGTAATGCGATGGCATTGGTCGATGGATGGGCGCCGTCAAACAGGTTCTTGGGCCGGACAAGTAATTCTCTGTTTGTCGCATCAGTTTCATAAATCAGGCCACTTTGCTGATCGAAAAACATAGCGGTCATCTGTTCGGTCAGCTCAATAGCTTGCTGCAACCGCTCTGGTTTGAAAGTTGCCCGGTAAAGATCGAGCAAACCTTTGGCCAGAAAGGCATAATCCTCGGCAAATGCGTCGATGGCTGCTTCACCATCCCGGTAGCGCCGCTGTAGTCGCCCTGCAGCGTTGCGCAGGGTCGTCAGGACAAAGTCGGCTGCAGTTTCAGCGGATGCAATATATTCTGGATCGTCAAGAATTCTTCCTCCCGAAGCCAAGGCAGAAATCATCATACCGTTCCAGGCGGTCAGAACTTTATCATCGGTCAGCGGTGGGATACGTAGGCGCCGCTTTGTGAATAGTAAATCCCGGCTCTGTTCAAGACTTGATGCCAGTTGTTCAACAGTAAGGCCACATTCTTTTGCCGTCTGTTCGAGACTGCATGTCAGGTGCGGAATGTTTTTGCCGGTTTTTTGCCGACTGCTCTCATCCAGGTAGTTTCCGCTGGCAGTCAGATTGAAATGAGCGCAATAGATAGCACCGGCTTCTTCGTCGAGCAGCGCATGTACTTCCTCGACCGTCCAGAGGTAGAATAGACCTTCCTCGCCTTCAGAATCTGCATCCTGGGCCGAAAAGAATCCGCCATGATCACCGGTCAGATCGCGCAGCACGTAGGTGAAAATCTCTCGTGCAGTCTTCGCGTACGCTTCATCCTTTGTGACTTGATACACCTCAAGGTAGGCTTGCGCCAGACCGGCCTGGTCGTAGAGCATTTTTTCAAAATGCGGCACCAGCCATTGTCGATCGGTTGCATAGCGGTGAAAGCCAAAACCGACCTGGTCGTACATCCCACCGTTACGCATCGCCTGTAGTGTCTGCTCTACATTTTTCAATAACCCGTCATCGCCGGTACGGCGGTGTCGACGCAACAGATAGGTGAGATTGTGCGGACTCGGGAATTTTGGTGCCTCGCCATAACCGCCATATTCAACATCAAAGCGTTGTTGTAACTGTTCAGTGGTGCGAGTGAAAATGTCGGCAGATATCGGGACGTTCTTTGACTGTTTGATGTCAGACTGTAGCGCTGAGATAATCTGTTGCGCCCGCTCTAAAAACTCAGCTGGTTGTTCCTGCCAGCGTGTGGCAATCAACGGCAGGTAATCGACCAGGCCGGGACGGTTCATCCGTGATTCTTTCGGGAAATATGTGCCGGCAAAAAATGGTTGTCTGTCCGGGGTCATAAAGATGGTCAGTGGCCAGCCACCACTGCCGGTAGTTCTGGTGCAAACATCCATATAAACCTGATCGATATCCGGCCGCTCTTCACGATCAACCTTGATGCAAACATAATCCCGGTTGAGCAAATCAGCGACCGCCTGATCTTCGAAGCTCTCTTTTTCCATGACGTGACACCAGTGACAAGTGGCGTAACCGATCGACAGGAAAATCGGACGGTTTTCTGCTTGGGCTTTGGTGAACGCTTCATCACCCCAAGGGTACCAGTCGACCGGATTGGCTGCGTGTTGCAGCAGGTAAGGGGATTTTTCATGCTGCAAGCGATTTTTACTTACTGTGGTTGAGGTGGCGCTATGCGTTGTCATGGTGATGGCCTGTTTTTATGAAAGGTTACTATTTCAGTCTCATTTTACCAGCTGAGTGTTCTGACGCAATCAACTGTTCCACTTTTGCATGAGCGGTATTTAGTGTAGTATCCAACGTTCAATATTATTAAACTCCGAACAGTGAGGTACCTCGGTGCAAAGACTGATTATTGTAATGCTGGTTTGTGTGGGGATAGCCCTGATGGCCGGTTCTGTTTCCGCCGAAATTTATAAGTATGTAGATGCCGAGGGCAGGATGCACTTTACAGATACGCCACCGGCCGGAGCAAACGCCAAGCAGCTGAATATTCAACCGAATATTATTGAGGGTGGGATAAAGCCGAAGTCTTCAGCTAATGGTGAACCGTCTGCAGCCGAAATCAGGAAAAAGAACTTACTGGAGACCACAAAGCAGCCGAAGGTGGAGCTGTTTGTCACCAGCTGGTGTGGCTATTGTAAAAAAGCCGAAGCGTATCTGCGCAAAAAAGGGATCAAGTATACAGCTTATGATATTGAAAAAAATCCTCAGGCGGCGCGACGCAAAGCTTCACTGACCTCACGCAAGGGGGTGCCGTTTGCACTGATTGGCGCCCAAAAGTTAACCGGATTTTCTGAAATGGCTTATGAGCAGGCATTGCAAAAAGCTCGTTAAAACTATGACCTATTGAGACAACGATGAAAGAACACATTCTGCAGTTCAGACAACTTTTGGATGATCGCGGTCTATCGATCGATGATTTTGAAATGAATGTCGACGGTGAGACGTTCCGCCTGCTGATGGCCGGGGAGCCGGTTGACCTTGCCGTGCTCTGTCGATCATCGCAAGTGACTCGAACCTATCATTGTGATGGTTCGCCACAGTGGCTGACACTGTTTGCCAATGACCTTGATACAGACAGCTTCTCTTCGCGTTCCTGATTTTATCAGATGCGCCTGATAATCGGTTTGTCGTCTCGCTCCCTGGCCGGCGGTGCGTCAGTCGGCTCTGACCGGTAAACGACGATCACTTCTGCACCGGACCGACTGTTCAAACGGATCATTTTCATCCGGAACCCTGCAAACCCCTGGTAAATATGTGGTTGGCCGTTGCTCCGGGTGAATTCTATCCGGTCATCCTGCTCACGAACCTCAATGATCGTGGCCGGCCAACTCTCACCAAAACGTCCCACCTGCACAAACCCTTCGCTTCTCTGCTGAGCGTTCAGTGCGGCCAGATTCGCATATTCGGTTGCTGCAAAATATTGTACCCAGGCATAAACAGTGAAGACCAGAGCAATTGCAATCAGTATCAGAATGCGAAAATGTAGAGGCTGCACTGACTTCATGCTGTGACCATGTTGGTGATGATATGTTCGACGACCTGTTGCTTCTGGCCGCTAGGTGTCAGGTAAATGAATAGACGCAGATGCTCTGTATGCGGAGATAGCAGTTTGAACCGGGCGGCAAAGTGCTGCATCTTGATTTTGTTCCCTTTGATTTTGTCTTGTTCTTTCTGCACGTATTCACGGACAATCCTGGTCTCCTGATCTGTTAGCTCAGCTGCGAAGAAGTCAGGTGTCTTGTTTAGCAAAACCCGTTCGCACAGGGCAAAATCATGTGCCAGGTGTTCCTGTAGCAGTTCCAGATCTTTGTCCTCTGTTTTGACAAACTGCCAAATCGCTGTAAACAGAGCCGATTGGCCGATCGGGTGGCGGAAAAAGCCGTTGTTGCGTAAAAAAATTGCCAGTTTTTCGAGTCCGGCAGAAAAGGAGCCATAGGTTTTCGCCAGCTGCGCCAGAAATCCGTGCAACCGGGTGCTGTTCCAGCTCAAGTCAAGCAAGCGACTGATAGCCCGGATATCTTCAAGCTGTTCATAGGTCAGTACATCGCCAGAGACAATAGTGTACGGCGGGTTAGGATCAAACCGGATACCGAGTTGTCTGGCCTCGTTGCGCAATGGAGCTCCGGGGAGGATTTTGACCGGCTCAATCTGCAGATGCTGAGGATTCAGAGTCATGACGGTATCAAGTGATGACATGAACTCCTGATAGGATTCGCTAGGCAGACCGGCGATCAGGTCGAGATGGATATCGACCTTGGTCCGTTGCATCAATGCCGCGACATTCTGCAAAACCTTGTCAGTTGATACCTTGCGGTCAATGGCAGCCAGAGTCTGTTGCAGGGTCGATTGGACGCCGATTTCAAACTGGAACATCCCGGTAGGAACCCGCTCAAGAAGTTTGATTGTCGCTTCATCAAGCAGATGGGCACCAATCTCGAAATGAAAGTGACTCTCCTGATTATGCTCGAGAATATAGGTGAAGATCTGCCGGGCGCGTTGCGCATCGTAGTTGAAAGTGCGATCGACCAGTTTGATTTTCGGGACTTTTTGCTCAATCAGTAATGCAAGATCAGACTTAATTCGGTCCATGCTGAACGAGCGGACAGTATCATCCAGCGCACTCATACAAAAGCTACAATTATAAGGACAGCCGCGGCTGGTTTCATAATAGCTGAAGCCGCGCGACAGATCGGTCAGATCGAGCTGAAACGGGGAGGGGATCTGGTCAAGGTCAGCCAACGGCGGTGCGTCCGGCCCGGTTGTGATTTGTTCGCCATTGCGCCTGGTCAGACGAGGGACATCAACCGGCTGATGTCCAGCTTGCCAGGCCTGCAGTAGTCCTTTCAGGGGAATCTCTCCTTCGCCATGGATCAGTGCCGTCAAGCCCGGGTGAGCGGCGAATAGTTGTTCGTCGTCAAATGAGACTTCCGGGCCACCAATAACGATACGAAGATCGGGCCGGATCATGTGCAGCAGATCAATCAGAGCAAAACTGCTCTGGCGGTTCCATATATAGATCGAAAAGGCGATCACATCCGGTTTCTCGGCCAGCAGGATGGCGGCTATGCTCTCCTTCGGCTCGTGATCGGTAAATTCCAGGATGTCGATGTGTCCGCATTCATTACCGCACCATGCGGCCAGATATGGCAGGGCGAGGCTGGCATGGATAAACTTGCTGTGCAGTGTTGTCAGAATAGTACGCATTAGTTAAGAATAGCGGAAGCGGCGATGATTGAAAAGCTCAATTGCCGCCTTTGGCTTGGCTGTGCTATCTTGCCGACTTCAGGAGTAAATATATGACTAAGAATAAGACGTTTTTGACAGTTGTTGCCGACGAGAAGGGTGAGGTGTTTGAACACCCGGACTTGCTGGTCGCCGGAATGAACGGTATGACCGCACGGGCGCCACGCAGCGATGAGATGATCCCGTTGCCTGAAGGGAGTCGGCTGTTTACGGTAACCGATACACCACCGCTCGGTTTCGACCGACAGAGCGGTAAACTGGTAACGCGTGACACCTTGCCGCGCAGTTGGGGTGGTGGCCGCATTCAGGCGGTATCGGCTTTTCTGACCCCCGGTTTTACCCGCACCCTGCTGCCGGCCGCCGATTATCGACGGAAAAAAATTCAGCTGCCGCTCTGGTCGTATACTGCGGTCGCCTGGTGCGTTGAGGAAGAGCGGTTCTATGCTGCAGCGGTACAGATTGATCGCAACCTGCAGTGGCAACCGGAACATTTTGATGATCGCAAGCTCGACCCATTAGTCCGCCAACGGCTGAAGGATAATCCGGATAACCGGTTGATTGAACAGCTCGCCCGTTGCGCCGTCGATTATCACTGTTTTGCCGCCAAAAATGTTTTCTTCGGTCGCTGGGAGGCGCCGTTGCCGACTTCACCGACCTGCAATTCACGCTGTCTCGGCTGTATCTCCAAGCAGGAATCAGACTGCTGTCCGGCGAGTCAGGAACGCTTAACCTTTGTGCCGACGGTCGAGGAACTCTGTGAGGTGGCGGTTCCGCATCTCAAGTTGGCCGACAACGCCATCGTATCTTATGGCCAGGGGTGTGAGGGCGATCCGATCATGCAGGTTGATATCATCTGTGATTCGGTGCGGGCAATGCGGGCTCAGACAGAACGCGGTACAATCAATTTCAACAGCAACTCCTCAATTCCAGACGCGATCGATCGATTGGCCGAATCCGGTATCGACTCGATTCGGGTTTCAATGAACTCGGTCCGCGAAGAGGTATACAACGTCTACTATCGACCACAGGGCTACAAGTTTGCCGATGTGCTCGAGTCGATCCATCGGGCGAAGAAGAACGGTCTCTATACCATGCTCAATTACCTGGTGTTCCCAGGTGTGACCGATCAACGGCCCGAGGTAGATGCTTTAGTTGATCTGGTTGAATCGGCCGGCATTGACATGATCCAGATGCGCAACCTGAGTCTCGATCCGGTTATGTATTGGGATGCGATGCAGCAAAAGGGTGAGGGGCTTGGTCTTAAAGCGATGCTCGATGAGTTGAAACAACGGGTGCCGCGGTTGCAGTTTGGCTATTTCAATCGAACCAGAGAAACATTTTATCCGGATGGATACGAGACTGACTGGCCGATTGTTTGATCTGTAATAGATTCAGGTCGTCGTATCTCTGTCTGTTCGGCTCCCAGCTAAATATGTATGGTCTGTCATCTCGACCGGAGGGAGAGATCTTGTTGGTTGTTTTTGTTTAAACCACTTAACCCGAGATTTCTACCCTTGTGCGCCATAGCCTTGGCGAAGGCGTATGTTCGAAATGACAATGTTTATCCCTCCAGTTACCACTAGCTGTTAGGGCCCCATTGGAACGGGCTCGGATAAATTTACTGTTAGTCCTTAAAAGCAGCCCCACTACAAAGGTAGAGATGCCTACCTTCATGTTCCTTGCTTTTTGTTGGCGCCTAGACAAAAAGTAAGGCGTCTGGCGGGACGCGCTTGCCTCGCCGTAGCTTTAGCGAAGGTGGGACCCGTCGGTTAATGTCATTATTCCAATAAACTACTAATACTCCGAGTTAATCTCAGAAATCTGTTCATTAATCGTCCAGAAATCATACAACCAGCCGATACCAAACAGTCCACCGGTCAGCAGATAAAGCAGCCCGGTCCAGATCTTCCCCATGTAGAAACGATGCACGCCGAACGGGCCGAGAAACGTGAGCAGGATCCAGGCGAGGGTGTAATCGATATACCCCTCTTTGAATCGTACTGCGGCCTCTCTGGTCATCGCAGGGATCAGGAACAGGTCGATTACCCAGCCGATACCGAGCAGGCCAAAGGTCAGAAACCAGATGGTGCCGGTGACCGGTTTGCCGAAATAAAAACGGTGGGCACCGATAAAGCCAAAGATCCAGAGGATGTAGCCGATCGGCGAGTGATGTGTCTGTATACCGTTGGTCATGGTTCTTCCTTATCGTCGCTCTTTACCGCTCTGACAATCGAGACAAAACGGCGCTTCCGGGTTAGCCTGGAGCCGTGCATAACCAATCTCCTCTTCACACTCCAGGCAATAACCGTAGTTGTCATTGTTGATCCGGCTCAGCGCATTGTTGATTTTACTGATTCGCACCTCAGCTGCACGTCGACTAGCTTGAGTCATGCTCTGTTGTTGTAGCGCATCCATCCTTGAGAGACGGCCAATCGGTTGGTCGAGCCCGACCGGCTTGCTGCTTTCGAGGGAGTTCGATAGCATGTCTGCGAGTTCTTCGCGTAGTGACAGTAATTTTTGATTTATCTCTTTAGTCTGTTTTGAAGTCAACGTATCCATCTGCTCATTTTCCATCATTTTTAATCGGTTGGCAACTGTTGACCTCTCGGAGAAAAGTCCTGGCCTGACTGATGAATTTGTCGCAGTCCGATTCCATATCCGTATAGTGTTGCTTGAGCTGATTCAGTCCCTTGGCTAACGGTGTTGGACGCTTTATCCGCTGGTCGATTCTGGTGAGTACCGTCTCAATTACATCCAGATCACGATATGAAACCAACCAGTTGCGCTGAATCATACGTGGAGTTATCCGTTGCAGCTCGACCGGTAGCAGGTCGAAGTTGTTTTCGAGGTGACGATAGATTTGTTCGGCAAACTGCTCGAGTGGCAAAGAGTAATATTTCTCCCAGTTACGCGCCAACAGGTGATCGTAGAATACATCAACCATAATAGAGCGGAAATATCCGAACTCAGGGTCGATGCGCTGTCGACTTGCTTGAAAGGCACTGCTGCGGTTAGCAAAGCTGTCGACGTGACGATGCTGCTTCAGACCAAGCAGTATCTGATCCGGATAATCTGCATGGTCGAGTCGACCCTTGACGAAATCGCCCATCAGGTTGCCGAGCATAACGTCCTGATCAGGATCTGAGAGAAAAATATGAAATAGATAGTTCATGCGCAAGCCAATTTCAGAGCTTAAATCTGATTTTATGACCTAACGTCAAACGCCCTGACAGAAGTCAAGGCATTAAGATTTCGCTAGTTAAATAAGCGGAACGTCAGACGGGATTGAAGTACGACGATACATTACATCATCAAAATTTTGTTTTTCAAAATCAGAATTTCGAACGCCATCGCCATCTTGGCCGCAAGCTTCTGTAGTTCAAGTAGTTTTTCTGCCAAGTCACCATTTTTATCATCTACATAAAGGACGGTGATGACACGACTCATGACAATAACCGGAACCAGGAGGGCGGTAGCAGGTGGGGTTCCGCCAAAAGCCTCGACCAGTCGAATGTTGTCCTGGCTGGTTGTCGGGATCGGCCCAATATAATAACTGGCGGTGTCCGTTACAGTCTTCAGTATTGAAGGGTGGTCGAGAGTGATCTGGAATTCACCAAAATTCGGATCCACTTTTCTATTCGAAACAAGACGCCAACCTTGAGCAATCTCACCACGAATCTGAAAAATGGCACATCGGTCGGCATCATGTCCGACAAAGGAGGCAACACTTTCGGCAATATCCTCACGATCTGAGGGGTCGGCCAAATGTTTGAAAACATCAGGGATCTGGAGAGACTCGACGTTTTCAGTGCTCTCTTCGACGATATCTGCTTCCATCAACTCCATTACAACTTCTACGGCTTCTTCTACTTCAGCCGGTTCTTCTTTTGCGGGTTCCGGGTCGGCTGCTACTGGCGCCGGTGTGGGGGTAGCCGACGGCTCATCAAATTCAATTTTTGCCGGCATTTTCTCTTCTTTTAACGGTTCCGGTGCAGCCATAGGTGGTGCAGGTGCAGCCATAGGTGGTGCAGGTGCAGCCATAGGTGGTGCAGGTGCAGCCATAGGTGGTGCAGGTGCAGCCTTTGGTGG
>JAUVAJ010000338.1 GCA_030591795.1 Desulfuromonadales bacterium
ATGATATCCTTGGCAAAGGAATCTTTGAGGCGTTGCTCCACCATGGCATTGCCACCGTATTTGATGACAATGGTTTTGTCAGCAAAGCGTTTAATATAGGGCAGTGCCTCCATGAGGACGTTAGCTTTTTTGATCAATTCTTGCATGGCTTATCCTGAGTAGCTATAGCAGCCTGTCGGACAATCAATGAGCTGGCTGCAAATTCGTCTGTTTGGCCCATATTTCAGCTCCTTTTCTACCAATAGCTACGGCTATTCCTCTCAAATGAGCCAAAATCTGGTCTTAAACATCCAAATTTTCGCTTCAGCCCTGATAGTCGGACGGGCTGCTAGAGAATGTACCGCGACAGATCCTCGTCATCAGCAATTTTGGCGAGGCGTTCGCGCACAAAAGCTTCATCAATGCTGAGGCACTTTTCAGGTCGCTCCGGAGCGTTGAAAGATAACTCTTCGAGCAGGGTTTCCATAATCGTATGCAGGCGCCGTGCGCCGATATTTTCTGTGCGCTCGTTAACACTGGCAGCTGTTCTGGCAATTTCACGGATCGCATCCTTGCTGAACTCCAGGTTGATGCCTTCGGTTGCCATGAGTGCCTGGTACTGGCGAATCAGAGCGTTGTTCGGTTCGGTCAGAATCCGGACAAAGTCGGCCTCCTCGAGACTTTCGAGTTCAACCCGGATAGGAAAGCGTCCCTGCAGTTCCGGAATCAGATCCGATGGCTTGGCGACATGAAATGCACCGGCCGCAATAAAGAGAACATGATCGGTTTTGACCGGGCCATACTTGGTGTTGATCGTACTTCCCTCGACAATCGGCAAGATGTCGCGTTGTACACCCTCGCGGGAGATTTCCGGGCCGTGGCCGCCTTCGCGGCTGGCAATCTTGTCGATTTCATCGATGAAGATGATGCCGTTCTGCTCGGTGCGCTCTATAGCAAGAGACTGGACCTTGTCCATATCCACCAGTTTTTCCGCTTCGATTTCAATCATCAACAGTCGGGCCTCAGAGACCTTCATACGGCGATCCCTGGTCTTCTTCGGGAAAATATTGCCGAACATCTCCTTGATATTGAAGCCCATTTCCTCGGGGCCTTGGGGACCGAAAATCTGCATGTTCGGCATCTGGTTGTCCTGCATTTCGATCTCAACCATACGCTCGTCGAGTTCTCCCATGCGTAGCAGCTGGCGAAGTTTGTCTCTGGTTCTGCCCCCACCGGGGGCTTCATTCGCTTCTGCCGACGGCTGTTCTCCCGGCAGCAGCAGGTCGAGCAGCCGCTCCTCGGCCAGGTCCTCTGCTTTAATCTGTTGTTTTTTTGCTTCCTCGTTTTTCACCATGACGATGGCCAGTTCGATCAGGTCACGAACCATACTTTCAACATCGCGGCCGACATAACCAACTTCGGTGAATTTGCTGGCCTCGACTTTGACAAAAGGAGCCTGAGCCAGCCGTGCCAGGCGCCGGGCAATTTCAGTCTTGCCGACTCCGGTCGGGCCGATCATGATAATATTCTTCGGCGCAATCTCTTCCCGAAGATCCGGTTCAACCTGCTGGCGACGCCAACGGTTACGCAAGGCTACGGCCACCGCTCGCTTGGCGTTGTTCTGACCGACGATATAACGATCAAGCTCGGAGACAATTTCCCTGGGGGTGAAGTTGTTCACGACAGGGTCTCCACAATAATTTGATCGTTGGTGTAAACGCAGATGTCAGCAGCAATCTTCAAAGACTCTTCGGCGACCCGGGCCATAGGAAGGTCCGTATGGTCGACCAGGGCGCGTGCTGCGGCCTGCGCAAAGGTCCCACCGGAACCGATCGCGGCAATCCCGCGTTCCGGTTCAATGACATCGCCGACTCCGGATAACACCAGCGTTGTCTGACGATCAGCGACGATGAGCAGTGCTTCCAGATGCCGCAAAACGCGATCCGTTCGCCATTCCTTGGCCAGTTCCACAGCCGCACGCTGCAGATTGCCACGATATTCCTGTAATTTAGCTTCAAATTTTTCAAAGAGAGTGAAGGCGTCTGCGGTACTGCCAGCAAAGCCGGCAATCACCTGATCATCATACATATAGCGTAGCTTTCTGGCCGTGTGCTTCATGATGGTATTGCCGAGGCTTACCTGGCCATCGCCAGCCATAGCGACTTCAGCGCCACGGCGCACGCAAAGAATGGTTGTTCCTTTGAACATCTTGAGCCTCTCTTTCAGACTTTTTATCACCCAGCAAAAAATATCAGAATATAACATAACGGCGCGGGGAGACAAAGCAAAATGCCTGTGCTGACAGCCGCTTGGACTATCCGGGCAGAAGTGAAAAAATATTGCGAGACAGGTGGCCAGAGGATAGGAGAAAAGACTGTCGACTCATGGTTGGTCCGACAGGCTCCTCGGCAGTCGGACGGTGATTTCGGTGCCTTTGCCGGGGGTACTGCTGAGGTTGATAGCTCCACCGTGGTCACGAATAAACTGGCGCGCATAAAAGAGGCCCAGACCGAAACCCCGAATCTGACCGGTATGTTGCGGATCAACCTGGTAAAATTTCTCGAAGATTTTGGCAACCTCTTCAGGGGGAATTCCGGGTCCGTTGTCGGTAATGACAAAGATGAATTCGGTTGCGTCGACGTCGCCCGAGAAAGTGATTGTGCCACCTTTGGGGGTGAACTTTATAGCATTGTCTAAAAGCGCATTCAGGGCAAAAGCGATGCGGCGGCG
Organism: Desulfuromonadales bacterium; assembly: GCA_030591795.1. The sequence continues at coordinate 2,710 of JAUVAJ010000338.1, forward strand.
ATCGACGTCTACGCTTGGCCAATGTTCCGCCAGGGAGGAGTTTAGAG
>JAUVAJ010000254.1 GCA_030591795.1 Desulfuromonadales bacterium
CCGTCGCGAAACGCTTCAGCCGCTTCCCGGCGCTGCTTGACCATAGTCGACAAAATCGCCGTTACCGCCGCATCATCGAGCTCGTCACCGGCAGCAATCTCCTTGTTCTTGATTGCGGCGAGAGTCATGCGCACGGTACTGAGACGCAATGTATCTTTAGCCTTCATCGCTGCTTTCATCGTGGCGGTCAATGTTGCTTTTAAACTCATAGGTCTATCCTTTTATATTTTAGATGACGCCCACGCTCTGCACCATCCATCAGAAAAGATTTCTCTCTTCGTTCGAAATGACAAGATTATCTTTTAAGCCTGATCAATGACAACATGTAGGGCCCGTTGCAAAGGGCCCAGCCGTCAGAAGAACAAGTTAAATAAAAACTCTGACTACACAGTAAGCGAGATGCCATCCACCAGGATAAAGGCATTTTTTGCTTACTTTTTGTTGCCGCTTAGACAAAAAGTAAGGCGTCTGGCGGGACGCGCTTGCCTCGCCGTAGCTTTAGCGAAGGTGGGACCCGCCGGTTTTGCCATTAAAAGTCTTATCGTTATTTATCCAACCCACGGCTGGCTTTTTCGTCTATCCCCGAAGTCCCGAATCTACGCCGCAACTCGTCAAAAATCTGCTCCGGTGGCAGGTCATAGTAGCCGAGCAGGACAATGGTATGAAACCAGAGGTCAGCAACTTCACTGACAATCTCTTTTCCAACACCACCCTTACCGGCAATAGCAACCTCGGTCGCCTCTTCGCCAATTTTTCCGAGCACCTTGTCAAGCCCCTTGGCATAGAGTGACGCTACGTAAGAACTGTCAGCATCGGCACCCTTACGCTGCTGGACAATCTCATATATCCGGCTCAGAATATCATCATGCATCGTCTTCTCCTGCGGGTTCGACCAGGCGGACCGGAACCTTGTTTGCGGCCAGATAATCTTTACATTCACCTATGGTATATTCGCGAAAATGAAAGATGCTGGCGGCCAGAGCAGCACTGGCGCCACCTTCGACCAACCCTTCACGGATATGCTCCAGGTTGCCAACCCCACCCGAGGCGATAACCGGAATCGACACCCGGTCGCTGACCGCCCGGGTCAGTTCGATATCATAACCGTCCTTGGTGCCATCACAATCCATCGAGGTCAAAAGGATTTCACCACAGCCGTACTCAGCCATCCGTGACGCCCATTCAAGCACATCGATTCCGGTCGGGTTACGGCCACCGTGAGTGTAAACTTCCCACTGCTGTGGGTTGCTCTCCGGAATCCGGCGAGCGTCGATAGCAACCACGATGCACTGCGAGCCAAACCGCTCGGCCGCTTCACGCACAAACTCGGGTCGATCGACGGCGGCGGTATTGATCGAGACCTTATCGGCACCGGCATTGAGCAGATTACGGATATCGGCGACTTCGCGCACCCCGCCACCGACGGTCAGCGGCATGAACACTCGCTCGGCGGTCTCTCGAACCACGTCGAGGATGATACCGCGTTTATCGCTTGAGGCCGTGATGTCGAGAAAGGTCAGTTCATCCGCACCCTGCTCGCAATAAGCCTCGGCCGCTTCGACCGGATCACCGGCATCGCGCAGACCGACAAAATTAACCCCTTTTACCACCCGACCATCTTTGACGTCGAGACATGGGATGATTCGTTTGGTTAACATATAATTCCTTGAAAAAACATTCTAACCACGAAGTTCACGAAGAACATGAAGTAAAGACTTAATCATAGTTTTTCAAACAAAAAGGACCTTCAGCTTTTTCTTCTTCGTGCCCTTCGTGTGCATCGTGGTAAAAATTCAGCTCTGTTCTTTTGTCAGCGCGACCGCTTCGCGCAAGTCGATGGCGCCGGAATAGATCGCCTTGCCGGTAATCACTCCGGTCACCCCGGACGCTTCGATCGCCATCAATCGGCGGATATCGTCGAGGGTCGAGAGGCCACCGGATGCGATCACCGGGATACTGATCGATTCAGCCAACGCCTTGGTCGCTTCAATGTTCGGCCCTTGCATCATGCCATCGCGGGAGATATCGGTGTAGATGATCGCCTCGACACCAAAGCCTTCCATCTCCCTGGCCATCTCGGTCGCCTTCTTCTCCGTCAGATCAGCCCAACCGCGCACTGCCACCAAACCATCTTTAGCATCGATCCCCACCACAATCAGACCGGGAAACTTCTTGCAAGCCTCTTCAACCAGGGCCGGATTCTCCTTAGCGATGGTGCCGAGAATCACCCGGTCGATACCGAGCTCAAGGTAAGCTTCGATGGTTTGCATATCGCGAATACCACCGCCGAGTTCGCAGGGGATATCGATCGCCTCGACGATCGCCTTGATCGCCGCTTTGTTCTTCGGCAGACCGGCAAATGCCCCGTCGAGATCGACAATATGCAGCAGTTCACCCCCCTGCTCCTGCCAGATACGCGCCTGTTCGCCAGGATTGTCATGATAAACGGTGTCTTTATCCATCAAGCCCTGCTCCAGACGGACACAGCGGCCTTCCTTCAGATCGATCGCGGGGAGGATGATCATTTACAACTCTCCAAAATTCTTAAAAATGTTCAGGCCGATATCCTGGCTCTTTTCCGGGTGAAACTGGGTCGCCATGATGTTATCACGCCAGACTGAAGCGCAGAACTCAACCTCGCCGTAAGTGCAGTTAGCGGCCACATCTTCCGGCTTATCCGCCGCACAGTAGTAAGAATGGACGAAATAGACAAAGCTGCCATCCTTGACCCCGGGGAAAATCGGTGATGCCTTTTTCAGGTTGATATTGTTCCAGCCCATGTGCGGAACCTTGAGTCGTTCGCCCTGCTCAACCATGCCGTCGGGAAACCGCAAGACCTTGCCCGGGATCAAGCCGAGCCCCTGATGCCGACCAAACTCTTCACTCTCATCGAACAACATCTGCATGCCAACACAGATTCCGAGCAGAAGCTTGCCCTGCTCAACATGCTGCAACAGTGGCTCAACAAACCCGCCTTTACGCAAATTATTGATGCAGTCGCGAAAAGCGCCGACACCGGGCAGAACCACCTTGTCAGCACTTAAAATATCCTGCGGATCGGCACTGACCCGCACAGCAAAGCCGAGATTCTCAAACGCCTTCTCGACACTGCGCAGATTGCCCATTTCGTAATCAATAATATTAATCATGTTTCTCTTGAAACCTTTGTTCGCTTACCGAAGAGAACAGATTTCTCTCTTAGTTCGAAATGACAGGATTTTTTAGCTTTTCAGTACCTTGACCGATTTTTGCAGGGCCCGTTGCAAAGGACCCGGCCGTCAGCAAAACAAGTTAAATAAAAACTCTTACTGCCCAGTAAGCGAGATGCCATCCGCCAGGATAAAGGCATTTTTTGCTTACTTTTTGTTGCCGCTTAGACAAAAAGTAAGGCGTCTGGCGGGACGCGCCCCGCCGGTATTGCCTTTGACCTTGTCTAACACCGAAACAAATAATCCTACTCCAACATCCCCTTCGACGACATAACCGATTCAATCCGCGGATCCAACCCGGTCGCCTCATCCAAGGCCCGGCCAAACGCCTTGAAAATCGCCTCGACAATATGATGCAAGTTTTCGCCATAAGCGAGATTTACATGGATATTAGCGCCCGAGTGATTACAAAAAGCGGTAAAAAACTCCTCAACCAGTTCGACATCAAACTCGCCAACTTTAGCTTTTGGTAGATCGGCATTGAAGACCAGAAACGGTCGTCCGGAGAAATCAA
>JAUVAJ010000120.1 GCA_030591795.1 Desulfuromonadales bacterium
AATCCGGCGAAGACCGAAGAATCAAAAACCGGACGATCGTGCATCTCCTTCAGACCGGTTTCCAAAACCCACAAAGCCGCCAACAGATTGCCGCTGTCGACCGATGAGACATAACGAGGTTCAAGCGGTTGCAGATCGGAAATATCGTACCAGTTCAACAGGTGCCCCTCATACTTCTCCAGTCTGTTGAGGGTCGACATGGTCTCTTCAAGCCGGTCTATAACAACATTGTCAGTTACATAGCCACAATCGCGCGCACCGAGCAAGCTGAGCATCCATAGCCCGATATTGGTCGGACTTGTGCGCATGGCAACCTGGTCCTGATGCGAAACCTGGTAATTGTCCGGTGGCAGCCATGAGGTTTCTCGGTTGACAAAATCATCAAAAAAACGCCAGGTCCGACGGATGAGCTTGCGCAGATAGATTCTATCCTGGGCCGAAATCTCATCGATCGCCTTGAGCGGTTGTGTACGTGAGGTCAGAAACCAGCCGACAATAGGTGAAACGAACCAAAGGACAATAAACGGAGCCGCGAAAACAAGGCATTCTACCTGTTGGCTATAGATCAACCAGCCAAGTGCTGTCGCCAGGCATGAAACAGAAAGGAGTGAGACCAACAGAAGCTTACGCCGGACTACGCTACCATAATGAGCAAGTTGTGATGATGTCCACTCAAGAAGATGTCGATGCGAAACCAGCTGACGATAAAACACTCTGGTGATAGCGCCGATGGTAATCAACGCCAGATGTGGCATCATTGCCACCTCGGTAACCGTCCTGACCATGTCGCGACCGAGATGTGACAAAGAGAAATTTTTCAGGCCATTTCGGGTAGTCACCAGATCAAGCAAACGGGATATAACCGGCCAAAATTGATACAGCCCGACCAGCAGCAGAGCCATGATCGCAACAGTGCTGCATGCCATCCAGGAATAAACCAGCAGCAATATGCTCGATATCGGGACAAGACTGCGGCGTAAATTATCGAAAACCTTCCAGCGACTAAACATGGAAAGTGGATTTCGTCCCAGTTTCCCACCCGGAAGCGGAACCCAGGGCAATAGCCAGGCGCCGATCTGCCAATCCCCCCGGATCCAGCGATGCATGCGCCCGACATAACTTAGATAATCGGGAGGAAATTCGTCATACAGCTCAATATCACTGGCAAGACCGGCCCGGGCGTGAGACCCCTCAAGCAGATCATGGCTCAAGATAAGATCTTCCGGGAATCTGTCGGCCAGAAGTCGGTTAAAGGCATGAACATCATATATCCCTTTGCCGTGATACGACCCTTCACCAGACAGATCCTGATACACATCCGCTATCACACGACTGTACGGGTCAACACCGATCGAATCGGAGAACATTCTACTGAAAATAGAATAATTGCTACTTGGCAAAGATGATGAAACACGGGGCTGGATAATGGTGAAGGTGCCCGGGATCAGTTGACCCCCTGCATCGAACCGCGGTTGATTCAATGGATGGGCAAGCGTCTCGATTAACCGACGGGCGGTACCATGTGGCAGCTGTGTATCACTATCAAGAGTTATGACAAATCGAACGCCAGTGAGTTGCTCCGGGTAGCCAACCTGAATTAATTCAGCGGCATAGTCAGGACAGGTTCCATCGAGAAGTGCATTCAGTTGCTCCAGCTTCCCCCTTTTTCGCTCCCAACCGATATACTTCTGTTCACTCTCGCACCATGAGCGCTCACGATGAAACAGGAGAAATGAATTGCCATAACGCTCATTCAACCCCTTGACCCCCTGAACCATCTGCTTGATATGGGCAGAATCAAGCAGTTCGGTCCGACTGGTCGAATCGGTAAAATCAGTAAAAAGACTAAATAGCAGGTTTTTGTCCCGATTCGCCATGAACCGGATTTCCATCCTTTCGATATCTGCACGGATCGATTCTGCATTGATCAACAGCGTCGGAATCACGACCAGTGTTTTGAATTCAGCCTGTATCCCTGATTGTTGATAATCCATTTTAGGCAGAGGTTCGGTCGGCAGAAAACGAATGATGAGATGGTTCAGCAACACCACGGCAAGCTGACTGGCTGGCAGAATCGTCAACAATATAATGCTGAAGGCAAGGGATAGGGCAACCTCGGTCAATGTAACAACAGAGACCAGCGTAACAAATAAAGCGGTCAGTAAAGTTACCCCGGACAGATATATCGAGCTGTGATGTGTCTTGGCCCAGAAAGTACAACGGCAGCGCATTGATTCCTTGCACCGGACCTGTCTGGAGAACTCCGACCGGCCGGCACCGACAAGATAGTAACCGACATGCGACCGGTTGTCTGGCTGCGTTGCCTGACCCTGTCCCTGCTTCGCCAGATCGACAACAATTTGCGCCACCGCCTGTTCATCGCTGCTGCTTCGCTGGGCAAATTCCTCGACCACCTGACGGTAACTGTCGCGTGTTGCAAAATCCATCTCCGGGTAAACCCCGGCCGGGTCGCGCCGAAGAATCTGCTCCACGCAGCTGAGCTGTTCAAACAACTCTTTCCAATCGAGCTGAATCAATTGTCGCAGGCTGGTAAAGGCATTACCGATTGCCAATTGATCTTTGGCCTGACGGTTTTGCTCCTGTAGCAGCAGTTCATTTAATGAGCTACCGTATGCCCGCTCAAACCAGGCCTGAACCGGAGCAAGCACTGCCGTCTCATCATAGAGATGATCAATCAGTTGTGCGCCGAAATAATGGCTGGGATGTGGTTTGGCAACGGAGAGTTCAGCTAAGATGGAAAACAACAGATTCACATCACGCCGGTTGGCTGCAATCAACCGGTTGGCCCAGAAAGCTGCCTGCTGACTATCACAAAGATCGGTCTGCGCCCGAATAGCTAAGCCTTTGATATTTTCTATCAGAGCGGCACGCAGCATCTGGGGCAGTGCCCAGAGCTCCGCGGTGGTCAGATGCCGATTTTCCTGGTCAGCCATAACCAGTGTAATAATATTTTCCCGGGTCAGGTGCAGCCCGGTTTCGATAACAATATCTTTTCCCAGGCAGTAAACATACGGGAGCCGACCACGAAATGGCTCCTCCATCAAGGTCGGTAAAGCACGGTAAAAACGTCGGGGAAGATTCAGCAGAATATCCCGGACAGTTTTAACAATCATATACTCGTTATCAATTATCCACTCAGCGACACCGGTTGCACCCTGGCCAATTCGACTCGCCTCAGTCAGGTCAGTACAGATCTCCTGCACCCATTTCTGATCCTGCCGAATCCGCTTCAACAGTGCAAAAGAAGTACGATCATTTTTACCTGGTTTAACCGGAAGCTGGTGCCGCAAGGTCTGGCCAAAAGGCAGTCTGTTTTCGTGATTGCGAATATCGGGGCGGACTTTTACGCGTTTATCCAAAGGCGTATGTTTGATGAAAATGACAGGGCTGGTATCAGCATGGCCAAGAATCAACGACAGCGGCAGATGCAGGTCCTCAACTTTCCCCTGCAGCAAGAGAACAGTCTCTTCAGGTAATAACGTCCGGTTATACTCTTGTAACTTATCTGTATCGATGCCGTACCGGGAGCGATTTACCAGGAACCAGCCGAAGGCCAGACCCAACAGCGAAACAACCGCAAATAGCTTCGGTAACGTGAACGTCTGGTTTTCCAGCCAGGTATCAGGAATAATGACGGTTGATACTAAGAAAACCAGGAAAAACAACAAAGCAAACAGAATCAGACCTAGCAACCGCCGACGTAAAAAAGGATCAAAGGTGTGCAGCCGCCCGACACTGTCCTTGTGCAACAATGCCGCCTTGAAAAACCCGTGCTTTTCAAGCATCCATATATTGCGACGAGCGTCATTTTTTTTAGGAAAATAGCCGACAAGAAGCCCTGTTCTCATCTTTCCACCCATATATCAGAAGGCACTTCATTTGCGTGGCATTGCTACAGACTACAAGGTAGAATAGCGACCGGTCCTTGAAACCACGCGCAACGTGTTATTAGTCACTTCTCAGAATATTAAGTTTACATGGTTTATAGCGCGCTGCATAAAATGTTGAAAAATTAAATGTGTCGTTGTCTGATAGATTACTCAAGGAGACAGAATGTCAAATATCAGCAGAATTGCAATTCTCATAAGTACTGTCAGCCTGATCTGTGTCGCCTGCACCGAAGTCGAAATGCGCCAGATGTCGCAACAGATGCTCGACAACCTTTCGTCTCCTGCTTCAGGCCCTTTAACGCTTAACGAAATTGACTCCGGGTTACGTGAAGCGCTACGCGTCGGGAGCGAACGGGTGGTTAAACAAGTAGGGATTGAAAATGGCTACTACAATGACAACAACATCCATATTCCATTGCCACACAGCATAGAAAAAGCCGACAAATTTGCCCGGCAGGTCGGTCTTGATAAAACCTTCAGAGATTTGGAAAGACGGATAAACAGAGCCGCTGAGCAGGCGGCTCCCCTGGCCAAGACGGTTTTCCGGGACGCTATTCTGGCGATGACGCTAAGCGATGTGCGCAATATACTCGACGGCCCTGACGACGCAGCAACCCGTTATTTTGAGAGCAAGATGACACCGCAGCTCTTGCTGGCCATGCGCCCGATCGTTGATGAAAGTTTGAATCAAGTTGGTGCCGTCCGTATCTATAATGACCTGACACAACAGTTTAACGCTATTCCGTTTGCGCCGAATATAGATACAGATTTAAGTGGCTATGTACTCGAAAAAGGGATAAACGGCCTATTCTATTACCTGGCGCTAGAAGAAGCCGCGATCAGAAAAGACCCGGCTAAACAGACAACGGCTATTTTGCAGCGTGTTTTTGGTGGTCAGTAATCAGCATACAGACGCAAAGACATTCAATCCGATTGGCAATTCAGTCGAAAACCGGAAAAGAGAGTGTGATAGTTGTCCCATTCCCCTCTTCGCTTTCGGCCCGGACCTGACCACCATGGGTAGTGACAATATCATGTGCCAGCGATAACCCGATTCCGACCCCGCCAAACTCTCTGGTATCAGAATTGTCAACACGGTAAAAACGCTCAAATATCTTGCTGAGCAGATCGGCAGGAATGCCTACTCCCTGATCAGAAATGCTGATATCGATCATCTTGTCAGAATGTACAGCACGTATAATTATGCGACCACCGGCAGGTGAATATTTAATAGCATTACTGACTACACGATAAACTGCCTCGCGAACCTGAACCTTATCACCTTTGATATCAGCAATATCTGCTGGACACTCAACCACAAGTTCCGACGCTGAATTCTTATCGGCGAGATCCTCAAGAATATTGTTGAGCAATGAGCAGACATCAACTGCAAAGAAGCTGAGCGGTTGCTGACCGGCCCTAAGCTGTTGAAGATTGAGAAAACTGTCGATCAGGTCGTTCAATTTCTCCGCTTCGGTATAAATAACCTGGACATGTTCTTTCAACTCATCCTGATTGACCTGATTCGTCATGAGATATTCGACATAACCCAGCACCGCCGTCAGCGGTGTCCGCATTTCATGACTTACAGCTGAAATCATTTCATCTTTAAGTTGCTCTGCCTGCTTGGCATCAGTAATATCAAAGGCCATCTCCATCCGCACCAGCTCACCATTGAACCAGGGGATCGCCCGATCGATACATTGGTACCACCTTTGATTGGCCGAATTCTGAAACTCCCAAATGTACGGAGGTCCTACCTCGCCATTCTGTATCAGTTTGTCGTTGGTACAGAACGGACACATCCCGGTCTGGCCTTCCTGCAAGTACTCGTAGCATTTTTTCCCTTGCCAGCTACCACCAAAAGTATCCTGTCCCAACTTATTCAGGTAGAGCAACTCAAAGGTCTCCAGATCGGCTACATAAACCATGGCATTTATCGAGTCAAATATTTTACTTAACAGCTCAAACTGCTGCCTGCGGGCCTGTTCTTCTTCATAGCGCTGAGATATATCTTCAATCATGGATAGTGCGCCGGACACTTCACCCTCTGAATCCCGCAAGGGCGTATTGGACCAGGAACAAATCAGTTTTCGACCATCTTTGGCAATATTTGTGTTGATGGAACTGGACGAATCGTCCCCCAGCATCAGATCCTTCCAGACCTGATCAACTATAGCCTTGGCATCTTCCGGGACAACCAGCTCATAGGCATGTTTGCCG
>JAUVAJ010000242.1 GCA_030591795.1 Desulfuromonadales bacterium
CATATAATCCGGAGTTTGTGGTACCCGGGTCACATCACATACGTCGAGAATTTCCCGGGCCATTTTTACATCGATGGCAAAAACATCCTCAGCCAAAGTGAAAGTAAGATATTGGGTGGTCTCAGTAATTTCGGCAACACTCATGATGCGGCCCTCCTTTTCAATGCTGTCTGCAAACTATATAAATTTAATCTACGCCAGGTTCAAATTACAATATCGTCACTAATTTAAGCTTGAATTTTCAAAAATTGCCGCTTTGTCGACAATTTGTGGCAGATCAAGGATAAGGGCAACCTCACCATTACCAAGGATAGTCGCACCGGACAAACCCTTAATCTCGTGATAAAACTTGCCGAGTGATTTAATAACCGTCTGATGTTCACCGATCACGTGATCAACAACAAAACCAACCCGCATACCGTCAATACGGGCAATCACAATCTGCTCAATGTCACGTTCATCACCTTGCATTGTAAAGTGCTCGCGCAACCGAATGTATGGAACAATTTCACCGCGGACATTGGCCAGATTACGTTCATTTGCCGCGGCATCCTCACGCCGCAGTTCTACACATTCTTCAACTGCTGAAAGCGGAAACACGCAGGACTCCCCGGCTATTTCAACCAGCAGGCCGTCGATTATTGCCAGTGTCAATGGTAATTTAATTGAGAATTCAGTGCCGCTACCGGGCTGACTGTAGACTTCAATGTTGCCACGCAAACTATCAACTGCACGTTTGACAACATCCATTCCGACCCCACGACCTGACACATTTGTCACTGATTCAGCGGTAGAAAACCCCGGAGCGAAAATAAGATTTAACAGCTCACGATTCGAAGGTTCGGTTTCTGCTGAGATCAGACCTAGTTCACGCCCCCGCTTCAACAAGACGTCACAATCCAGCCCACAACCATCATCAGAGATTGTTATCATGACGTTAGCGCCGGTATGTTCAGCCGACAGACGGATCGTACCGATCTCAGGTTTTCCTGCTGCAACGCGTTCTTCAGGCGTCTCAATCCCATGATCAACACTATTTCTGATTAAATGAACCAGAGGATCGCTGAGTCGATCAATGACAGTTTTATCCAATTCAGTCGCAGCACCAACGGTCTCTAGCTTTACACTTTTGCCAAGCTCGGAGCAAAGATCACGAACCAGGCGCCGATAGCGGGTAAACGTCGTCCCGATCGGCAACATCCGAATATTCAGAACCTGATCACGCAAATCCCAGGTCAGACGTTCGACCTCCTCGGAGATAGAGAGTAGCTCATTACTATCCACCGATGAGGAATGCTGACTCAAACGAGCTTGAACAGTCACCATCTCGCCAATCAAATTCACAAGAGCATCCAGTTTGTCTGAACGAACACGAATACTGCTGGCAATTTCCGTCTGTTTTCGTACCTGACGAATCTCCTGGACGTGTTGCTGTTCGGCCAGAGCGGTTTCAATGGTGCCGGGAGAAACCAAACCGGAATCGATCAGTTCTTCACCAATTTTTCCTTTGGTTTGCAACGCATCTTTGAGTTGAGACTCATCCAGATCACCACGCTCTACCAGGATTTCTCCCAGTTTTTTATAGCCCGAATCAGTATCCAGCAGGCCACCGTCATCGATCACGTCAAGGGTCAGTTCAAGACAATGGTCTTCAACAAAAATAAATATATCCCGAATGTCATCCTGTCTGTTTTCAGTGGTCAGAATAATGTCCCAGCGTAGATAGCACCATTCATCGTTCAACTCTTCGAGAGGAGGGATCTCATCGAGTTGCGGGACAATAAGACACTCACCCATCTGCTTTAGCTCACGCAGAATAAACAGTGGATTCAAACCTTTTTGAAACATGTCCGGGGAAGGCCGAAAACGAATCCGGTAGGTTGTTTTTTCACCTTGATCGCTGCCCGTTTGCTGCACAATTGCGGCACTTGACTCAGAGTCGGGAAGCATTGCGGAGAACTGTGCACTGATGGCATTGAGCGCCTCAACATCGATCTCTTCTTCGCTGCTTAAAGATGCGACAAGTGACCTCAGCTGATCCTTTGCGGCCAGAGTCAGATTAATCAATTCCCGGGTAACCGCCAATGCGTTCTCACGCACCAGCTCATATACAGATTCAATATCATGAACAAAGCCAGAAATTGCATCAAGGCCGACCATGGCACTTGAGCCCTTTATGGTATGAAGACAGCGGAAAACCCGGTCAACAGCATCAGAATCAGCTGCGTTATCTTCCAATTCCAGCAAGCTGCCTTCCAAATCAGTGAGAATTTCGGCCATTTCCTCACGAAATGTATCGAGAAGCTGGTCACTCATGCCACTAGCACCATCTTAACAACAGCAAGTAATTGCTCAGGAGAGAACGGCTTGACAATCCAGCCGGAGGCACCAGCGGCCTTACCTTCCTGTTTTTTTGATTCCTGGGATTCGGTGGTCAACATGATAATTGGCACAAACCGGTTGGCCGGATCTTTGCGCACTTCACGGATCAGTTCGATACCATCCATCTGCGGCATATTAAGGTCGGTAATAACCATGTTGACCGGACTGTCTTTGAGTTTATTACAAGCATCCACTCCGTCCACCGCTTCAATCACATCGAAACCAGCATCCGTTAAAGTGAAACTCAACATCTGGCGAATAGTTGCTGAGTCGTCTACCGTCATAATTTTTTTAGCCATCGTTTAACCCTCCAGCTTAGTTTGGTTCTATCTATTGGTTGTAAAATTAGTTTTATCCCTGCTGTCAGTCTTGCCAAACACAACATTCTTTCTCTTCGGCAGAACAGCCAATATGACCATCCAGACCAGCATCTTCGATAATCTGAACAAACATCTCCGGCAAGTCATTTTGGAGTATCAATGATTTATTCTTCAAAATTGCACTACGGTGAGCCGCACAGATAATCTGGACCAGAGAAAGATCAACATCCTCAATATCGCGTAGCAACAACTTAACTGTATCCGCTTCATCAAGGGCAGCTAACAACCGCTGGCGAATTTCACTGGCAGACCTGAGTGAAAGGCTACCCGAAAGCATAACTTCACGGACTGTAGACTCTTTTGTTTCCCCAGCTTTAGTCATTAAATCTCTCCAGTTCAGCAGACTCATACATAGTCAGATAAACTCCGGTTTAAAAAAGTTCAACATTCGATCCGAGCCCATCCGCCTGATCGTCAGTAGGACTCGCTGACTCCGACGAACCAAGCAGCTTATCCCCAAGCACATCAATGACCTTATCATGGATATCCCGTTCGCTACGCATTGAATAACGTTTCTGGATCTCACTGAACAGTGCCGATTTATCATTGGTTTTTGTATAATTAAACGACGAGCAAAACTGTTCATTAATAAAGTTAAGCGACTCTATACTTTGCAAGATAATAGAACTAGCTTCCCTGTGCACCTGTATCGACGACGCCGAAGCAGAGATGTCCCGTGCAAGCGAATCTGCCAATTGGTCCAGCTTGGCAAAATTGTCCAGTAGCGTTGCGTTGGTCTGGCGCAAATCATCCAGAATATTGTCAGAATCCCTGGACAGGTTCATTACCTTACCTTTATGATCGGCAACTTCATCAAGGTTCACTCCGCCGAGGGCTTTAGCGCTTTCGGCAATACCGGTTAAACCGGTAGCCAGTTCTTTCGTCTGAACAAGGGCCTCACGAGCCAGATCCTGAATTGAGTCGGCGATCACGCCGAGCGACGAACTGCCAGCTTTAATGTGTACCGATTCAATACTGGCGTTCAGGGCAATTACTTTCATTTCGGCGCTGAAATTCTCTATCTCATCAACCAATTGCACCATGTTTCCGGCAGCACTGACAACCGAGGTAAC
>JAUVAJ010000309.1 GCA_030591795.1 Desulfuromonadales bacterium
AGGTTCAAAATGATTTTCCAGATCTTTTTCCCTGAGCTGAGACTGTACATCATCCTTAATTACTTTTGTTTGCTTTACAATAACATCTGGTTCGATGCCAGAAGCCTGGATAGATCTGCCTGAAGGGGTAAAATAACGCGCAGTTGTCAAACGCAGGCCGGAATCATCGTTTAACGGTATAATTGTCTGGACTGAACCCTTGCCAAAACTACGGGTGCCAAGAACAATGGCACGACGGTGATCTTGTAATGCTCCAGCAACAATCTCGGCCGCGCTGGCACTCCCGGCATTAACCAGAACAACAATTGGATAAGCCGGTTCTGTGTCAGCCTGATGGGCAGAAAACTTCATATCACTCTGGTTGTTGCGCCCTTCGGTATAAACAATCAAACCGCGCTCAAGAAAAACATCTGACACCTTCACCGCCTGATCGAGCAGACCGCCAGGGTTATTGCGCAGATCAAGGATCAACCCCTTCAAGTCGCCATTACTCTCCTTATGTAAACGCTGCAGACCTTCTTTCAGATCGCTATCGGTTTTCTCCTGAAACTGCACGAGTCGAACACAAGCGTAACCTGGTTCCAGGGTTCTAGCCTTGACACTATTGATCTTGATAATTTCACGTTCAATCTCAAACAATTGCGGAGATTCTGAACCGATCCGCATAACCCCGATTTCAACTATTGAACCTGATTTTCCCCGGAGTAATTTAACTGCATCCATGATCCCCATCGCACTGGTCTCATTACCGTTGATGAGCACTATGCGGTCACCCGGCATAAGCCCGACTTTATCAGCCGGAGTATCCTCAATCGGCGTAACAACAGTCAGCATGCCGTCACGGAGTGAGATTTCGATTCCGATCCCACCGAACTCGCCTTTTGTTTCAACCTGCATCTCTCTATAGTCGTCAGGAGTCATAAAGCTGGAATGAGGATCAAGAACTGCCAGCATCCCCTTGATTCCACCGTACACGAGCTCTTTCATGTCGACTTCTTCAACATAATTCTGGCGCACAATGGAAAGAACATCAGTGAACAGTTTTAGCTCCTGATAAGGGGTTTCGGCCTGTGCATCCAGTGGGCGGTTCAATGAACCGAACGACAACAATCCGGCACAAAGGATAACCGCTAAAGCAACAATGATCGGCGTATAATTTCTTTGCATCAGTCACTCTCCGTAAAAACGGGGTCAGCGTCTTTTAATCCAGAGGAGCGGGTCAATCGGTGTGCGCCCCTTTCGGACTTCAAAATATACATAATCTGCATTTTCAAAACCGGTATAGGCTATCAGATCACCTTTTTCAACGGTTTCATCAGTTTTCTTCAGTAATTTTTGCACTTGAGCATAAAGCGTATAGTAACCGCCGCCATGATCTATGATAATCAGGTTACCATACCCCTGGAACCGTTTAGCAAATGCGATGCGCCCAGCCCAGACCGCCTTGACTCCGGTGGACTCATTGGCAAAAATGTCGACACCATGATTTTCCAGCAAAGTCCCAAGTTCGGCGTGTTTGTGTTTACCAAAAGCTGTCTTTATTCGGCCTTCTACCGGCCAGGGGAGCGTCCCCTTTTGCAGATGGAACAAGGAAACAGCTCCTTGGCCATCCCCGGTGCCGCCTGACTCAAGATCAGAAACCAGGATTGTCAGACTTTCGGCTCTCGCTTTGAGGCCATAAGCAATTTGATCAAGTGCAGAGCGGTCTTTGCGCACAACGGCCAGGTAGCGTTTCTTCAGTCGTGAAGTCCGTTTAAGTGCGGCCTCCTCTGTTTTTAATGTATGGGCAACCCGTTGTCGGTTTTTCTTTGTCGCAGACAAGCGAGTGAGTGAAGACTGTCGCCGTTCAACCCGCTTGCGGAACTCAACAAGTAACTCTCGGTCATGCTTAACGACCCGGTCAAGATAATCGTAATCTTCTAAAAGACCGGAGATATTTTGTGACGAAAACAAGGTCTTCAGCACCCCCGCTTCCTCTGATTTATATAGAGAGACTAATCGCTTCTGTACTTGAGTCTGTAATTGCTCTACTTCTATTTTACGCTGCTTTAGTTCAACATTCTCACCAGCAATAGATTTGTCGAGTTTTTTCAGGCGTTGTTTTTCCTTGGCAACTCTTTTTTTCAGTCCGGCAAGTTGCCGGTCAACGCTGCTGAGATCTTTAAGGACGTCATTTTCAACCGACTCCTTGCGCACAATATCCGCCAGTGTTTTTTCGAGTCGCTGCTCAATTGCCTCAAGTTGCTGTCGGCTTTTGTCCAGATCATCGGCAGAACCAGCACCAGGCATGCTCACAGCAAGCAAAGACCAGAAAAGCGTCAAAATAAAGACCAATTTATGTCTGTGGTTGCCGTTCAACACCGTTTAAATCCGGACAAACTTGCGTAAAGAAATGAGACTGCCGAGTAGCCCGAGCAATATACCCGCAGAAAAGACCATAATTTGATAAGCAAGTGGCAAAAACACGATTGTTTCCACGCCAGAAGCGAGAAACAATGTAGCCAAACCGCCGTGTAAAATAAATGAAAACAGCAGATACGAGAAGGCAATCGCCAGGCCACCACCAATCCCGCCCTGCATAGCCCCCTCAATCAAAAATGGGGATTTTATGAACATAGATGTGCCACCGACCAGAGACATTACTTCAAGTTCATCACGACGGGCATAGACCGTCAACTTGATCGTATTCGAAACAATAAATAGTGTAGCAAACAGTAAAAAACCGCCTAGCACTGCTCCGGCAATTCGCAGTAAATTCAAAACGGCATCAAACCGATCCAACCAGTCTTGACCGTAACGAAAATCCTTATAGCCTTTTTTCAGCTTCAACTGACTGACAATCCGCACGACTCCTGCACGGTTTCTCGCATCCTTATGCAATGTAAGACGCAGTGAAGCTGGCAAAAAGTCATCTTCAAGTCCATCTAGAAGAATCGCATCGTCACCAAGTCGCTCACGAAAATCTTTAAATGCTTGCTGCCGGGTTGTATAAACTACGTCAAGCACTTCAGGGATTGATTTAGCATCCTTGATCATAGCGGACAAACGTGATTTTGCCGGGACATCATCCAGGTAGGCTACTACTTGGACTTCACGACTCCAATGTTGAGTCATCG
>JAUVAJ010000250.1 GCA_030591795.1 Desulfuromonadales bacterium
CTCTATGTTGACTTCCGTCCGCTGGCCCAACTCGGCGGCGAGAAGGATGTTATCTCCAAGTTGAAGCTTGGTGCTGTACAGGGGATGCTCAGCTCTTCTGTCGCTGCCGCCAACGTCGCTGACCGACTCGGCATCGTCAACCTGCCTTATGTGGTCGATACCTTTGATAAGCTCGACACCTTCCGCAATACCCCTGAGCTCTGGACGCCGTTTGCCAACGGCGCTATGGAGAGCGGCATAATGGTTGTTGATTTTACCGGTTACGGCCCGTACGGCTGGGCGACCAACAGTCCGGTCCAGACCATCGCCGACGCCAAGACCATCAACTTCCGTATCGCTCAGGCGCCGGTCAACACCGATGCCTACAAGGCTTGGGATCTGAAGTTTACGGTAATGCCGTGGCCTGATGTACCGCAAGCATTGCAGACCGGTGTCATTACCGGCCTTGATCACACGGCGATTGTCTGTAACATCACCAAGAAATTCAATATTGCCAAGAACTTCACCGAGCTCAATTATGCTCAGGGCCTGTTCGTGCATCTGATGAACAAACAGTGGTTCGACGCGCTGCCGGCTGATTTGCAGACCATCCTGATGGATGTTATCGCGGAAGAGAGTGCCAAGACCCGTGAGTTGACCAAGCAGCAGCATGCTACCCAGGTCGCCAAGGCGAAAGAGGCCGGTGTGGCTTTCTTCACCCTCGCGGCTGAAGAGAAGCAGCAGTTGATCGATCAAGCGGCACCGGTTCTCGAAAAGTGGGGTGAGAAAATCGGCGCGGACTACCTGAATCTGGTCCGGACGACGCTTGCGAAGTAGTACATTTTAAGCTATAAGAGGCAAGACCTCTGACACGGGCCGGGGATCATAAAATGACTCCCCGGCCTTTTTTGATGGCGTCGCAAAAAGTCCGCCCACCTGCGTTGCAGCGTCTGTTCAAGACTTCGACATACAACCTGTATGTCTTCACCCTTGAACAACCACTATGCCTTGGGGGACGAAATTTTAGCTTAGCCATCTTAGTGGTTTTACGAGACCTTTTTTTATCAGGATGCTTTGATGCTGCGAAAAACCATACGTCGAATCGACCGCTCATTCGGTCACTTTGAGGACTGGATGCTGTTCATTACGGTCGGTGTTGCCCTGATTACAGCCATGGCCAATGTTGTCCTGCGTAAAACAACCAGCGACCTCAATCTCTACTGGTCGGATGAAGTTGTGCGCAAAGTAATCTTTTTCTCGACCTATTTCGGTGCCTTGGCCGCTGTGCGCAGCCGGTCTCTGATCCGGATTGATGCTTTACCGCAGCTGCTGCCGATCCTGAAAAAGCCGTTGACCCTGTTCAGTCATATCATGGTCCTGATTTTTTCCGGTATCATGGTCAAGTTTGGTGGCGCGATGACCATCGACAAATTTAATGACGCTTACAGCCGAACCGCCACCCTGCAGATTCCGGAGTGGATTTTCTATATTGTTTTACCGGTGATGGGGGCGATGATGTTTATCCGTACCCTGATTGTTGCCTATGAAGACTGGTTCGGGATCGAGGAGGGCGAGCAATGAATTGGGAATACGTCCTGATTGCTGCCGTTCTGCTCGGCGCTCTCGCCTCGACAATACCGGTGTTTATGTCGCTGTTCTTCACCGGCATGATTGGCCTGGTCTGGCTGCTCGATATTAATCCGCAGATTGTCATAGAAGTTCTCTACCGGAGCATGGACAAGTTTGCCCTGGTCGTTGTGTTGTTCTTTGTTTTATGCGGCAACATCATGACCACCGGCAGTATTGTCCAGAAACTGATTCGCACCGCCAATGCGCTGGTTGGTACATTGCCCGGTGGTCTGGCGATGGCTGGGGTTCTGGCCTGTGGCTTCTTCGGGGCGATCTCCGGTTCGACCGTTGCCACCGTCGTTGCGATCGGTGGTTTCATGATCCCCGCCTTGATCGAAAATGGTTATGACGAGAAATTTTCGGTCGGAATTATGACCACCGCGCCGATCCTCGGAGTGGTTATTCCGCCATCGATTTCGATGATCCTTTATTCGATGGTCAGCAACGATCCGCTGGAACAGCTGTTTTTGACCGGTTTTATCCCCGGGATGCTGATCATGCTCGGCATGTCGATCTATGCCTTCTTTTATTGCCGGCGCCAGGGAGTCGGAGCCGCTGAGCGACTGTCGTTTTCTGAACTTTTTGCTGTGTTGAAAGATAGTGCCTGGGCACTGTTTTTGCCGGTTCTGATCTTCGGCGGCATCTATTCCGGCATGTTCACCGCCAACGAAGCTGCGGTTGTCGCCTGTTTTTATGCTTTCATAGTCGAAATCTTCATTCACAAGGATATGAAGATCCGCGATATCAAGAAAGTAATCGTCTCTTCGGCGGTAACTTCAGCTACTCTGCTGGTGATCGTTGCCGGAGCCTCGGTGTTTGGTGAATACCTGACCTTTGAAGAGATTCCAAAAAAGATTGCCGATGTTGTAATCAGCAACATTCAGTCACCGTGGGTTTTTCTGCTGGCGGTCAACATTCTGCTGCTGGTGGTCGGTATGTTTATGGATATCATCTCCGCCACCCTGATCCTGACGCCGATATTTTTACCATTGCTGGCGAAATTCGGTATCGACAGCATGCACTTTGGCTTGCTGATGACTATCAATCTCGGCATCGGCTATTGTACGCCGCCACTTGGCGTCAGTCTTTATATCTCCGGAGCGGTGGCTGATCGTAATCTGGTCTATGTATCGAAGGCGGTGCTGCCGTTTCTGGCGATTCAGATCGCGATCCTGCTGGTGTTGACCTACTGGGCTGATCTGGTGCTGTTTCTGCCACGTCTGGTTTACGGGCCGTAAAATAACGGGAGAGAGCGATGAGCGTGAAAATTCTGATTCCGGTTAATGATTCCGAAGCGGCCAAACATGCCGTTGATGCGGTGTTGCGCTACCGGGAAAAGTTTTCGTTACCAGTGACCCTGTTGCACGTGGTTGACACCGACAAGTTGGCCTACCGGATGATCCCGGATTTTCAGGTTGAAATGGTTCGGGAACGGGCCCAGGCGGCGGGGCAGCATTTACTGGATAAGGTTGCCGAACAGTTTTCCGTCGCCGGATTAGAAGCGGTGGCGCGGATTGAATACGGAGCCCCGCGTGAGAGCATCTGTCGGGTAGCTAATGACGAGGCGTTCGATCTGGTAATTATCGGTCGACGCGGTATGGGCGAGATCCGGGATGTGTTGTTTGGTTCGGTCGCCAATCATGTCATGCACAAGGTGACCTGTCCGGTTCTGTTGATTTAAGGACGATTCTGCTTGCTTTATGTGGCGCAGTTCTTATATATTGAAAATCATATATAGGAGATGCCCATGCAAGATATACTGTTTTTGCTCGGAATAGTCGCGGTCTGGTTTGTGCTCAACCGCTGGGTTTTACCGAAAATGGGAGTGCAGACCTGACTCTCCAACAATTGTACCCTTCCGGTTCGGAAGGAAAAAGAAGAAGAATAAGAAAAGGCAAGTGATTAAGTTCACTTGCCTTTTCTCTTATTTAAAAACTCAATGCGCAGTTCATTTTCGATAGCTCTCGCTTCTATCTATACGCTAGCCTGTTTGCCGCGCCGCTTAAGTACATAGTAAAGTACCGGTACCGCCATGCGGCTGATTAGAAGCGAGGCAATTTCACCGAACATCAGAGAAATGGCCAGCCCCTGAAAAATTGGATCGGCCAGAATCACCGAGGCCCCCACCACCACCGCCAAGGC
>JAUVAJ010000021.1 GCA_030591795.1 Desulfuromonadales bacterium
GATCTGGCTATTTCCGTCCGTCGCCTCTCCCCTCCGGATAATGCATATCCATAGGTTTTGGCAACGTGTGTCAAGCGAAACTGCTCCAGCAGATCGTCCTTGCGTTCCAACCGTTTCGACTTACTCAGGTCAAGGGTTTCCAGGATAGCCAAAAAATTCTCTTCAACGGTCAGTTTCCTGAAAACAGAGGCCTCCTGCGGCAGGTAAGAAATCCCGGATCGCGCCCGATCGCACATCGGTTGACCGGTCAATTCTGCATCATCAAGAAAGACCTGACCACTGTCAGGTTGAACCAACCCGACGACCATGTAAAAAGAAGTGGTCTTGCCTGCGCCATTCGGCCCCAACAGACCAACGACCTGCCCTGCGTCAATATCGAGATCGACATTCTTCACGACCTGCCGTTTGCCGTAACTTTTATTTAATCCACGTGCAATTAACCGGCGACTCAACGACCTTCTCCCTTCGGCTTGATTACGGCCTTAACGCGAGACTCGGCAGTACCTTTAACCACACTCCGTTCTTCGTCGAGAAAATAAATAATTTCGTCACCCTTAACCACATTATCCGCCTGATGTACTTCTGCCTGGCCTGACAGTATTATCTGCCTTTCCTGATTCAGAAACAGGCCTTTTTCAGCAGTTGCCATTCGTTCCGTCTGGATGATTCTGACATCACCTTCGATCTCAACTCGCTCTATGTCGTTAGCCTTACCCTTTTCACCACGCAGGTAAAAAATGGTCATCTTATGCGCATATATCACAACATCATTTTGACTGGCTCTGACATTACCGGAAAAGATGACTTTATTGTTAGCCGTCTCGGCTTCCATACGATCGGCAACAACGCGTATCTCAGCCTGGCCATCAATTTTTTCGGCAAGATCATTAGCGCTCGACTGGACGACAAACAGCCCTGAAATGAGGACTACGGCAACAATGTAATGCCATGGTTTCATTTGTCGCTTAGTCCTTTGTTATAAATAGCTGTGACCTGATTTAACAGCACCAGATTCCGGGTGGTCACATCAAAACGCATCCCCGTGCCTGAAACAGAATAACCATCGGCGACAAGACGAACCGGATGCTCGGTCTTAACCAGCTTCTCACTATCGACAAATAGCAGTTCGTCGGTGTAAACCGTCTCGCCAGATGCGGCTTTCAGAACCACATCGCCGCGCAACAACACCTGCCTGCTCTGCAGGTCAAGCTCTCCAGATGTTGAGGTAACGGTCAGATCACTTGCTGCAGGATTGTAAACTATCAGCGTCAACATTTTAAGTTTGGCCGATTCCTGCTGTAAATTATGACTTGCGGACTCCGCTTGCACAGTCCATTTTCTAACACCGTCACGTGTTTCAGTATAATTCAACTGACTCATTGACAAGTCGTCTTTAGAACGGAGGAACTCTTTGACCACTGCAACTTCAGTGCTCTGCATGTTGCTAACGATTGATAGCACCAGCAACACCAGCAATAAGACAATAAAACCGGCAAGTAAAAACCGCGCTGAAAATAATTTCCTCATAGGCAGAACCACTATAACATTGAGAAAATAGCGTGTAAAGATGCATGTTGAGGTTTTGGCATGAGATTTGTATAGGAAGGAATTAAAGCTGGAAATATTTTGCCGTCACGTTATCCCAAAGACCGGCCTCTTTCAGGATCAGATCGCATATTTCGCGAACCGCACCCTTACCGCCAGCCCGCTCAGTGACATAGTCAACCCTGACTCTAACTTCTGGTAACGCGTCGGCCACCGTGGCAGAAAAACCGACTCTTAACAATATCGGCAAATCGACAATATCATCCCCGACATATGCTATATCGGCCCCGGAGATGCTATGGTTTTTAAGAATTTCGTTAAATGGAATCAGCTTATCCTTGACACCCTGATAAAGAATATTTATGCCAAGTTCTTTAGCCCGATGAGCAACTACTGACGACTCTCTGCCGGTGATAATCCCGACTTCAATTCCGGCCCGCTGCAGCATCTTCAGACCGTGCCCATCCTTGACATCGAAGGCCTTGGTCTCAGTGCCGTCACTGCTGTAAATAATGCGACCATCAGTCAGCACACCATCGACATCCAGCAGCAAGAGCTTTATTTTCTTCAGCCGGTCTTTCATCAGACAACTCCCGCCTTAAGAAGATCGTGCAGATGAATAATGCCAATCGGTGTGTTCTCTTCATCAGTTTCAAAGACGAACAGTGAGGTGATTGAACTTTCGTCCATCTTCTGCAACGCCTTCGCCGCCAGATTTGTGCGCAATATACGTTTAGGATTA
Source organism: Desulfuromonadales bacterium (assembly GCA_030591795.1). Next base: position 2,288 of record JAUVAJ010000021.1, read on the forward strand.
GCCGACATGTGGTTCCTGATAGTCTGATCCAGGCAATTCAGCTCCTTCTCGATAGCCCGACGCAAATCACCATCGGTAAAAACACCGATCAATTCACCAGCTTCATTCGAAACTCCAGTGATTCCGAGTTTTTTACTGGTAATTTCAAACAGGGCATCCTTAACCGATACAGCCTGTGGCACTATCGGCATCGCTTCACCGATATGCATCAGATCCTCAACCCTGGTCAGCAATCTTTTCCCGAGCGCACCACCCGGATGATAAAGGGCGAACTCCTCTTCTTTAAAACCACGCTCAACCATCAACGCCACCGCCAGGGCATCACCCATCGCCAAGGTTGCCGTGGTACTGGAGGTCGGTGCCAGAGCGAGCGGACAAGCTTCCTCAGCTACCGAAATATCAATCGATACATCTCCGGCACGGGACAAGGTACTGGTCGGATTGCCACTCATGGAGACCAGCGGCAGCCCCATCCGTTTGATAACCGGTAGAATGCGCACAATCTCTTCAGTTTCGCCAGAATTAGAAACAGCGATAACCACGTCACCTTTCATCAACATACCGAGATCGCCATGCACCCCTTCAGCCGGATGCAGAAACAGCGCCGGTGTCCCGGTTGAGGCCATCGTGGCGGCTATTTTCTGACAGATCAGGCCCGACTTGCCCATCCCGGTAACAACCACTCGGCCTTTGCAGGCCATGATCATTTCGACCGCTTGGCGAAAATCACCGTTGATCCGATCAACCAGCGCCAGTACCGCATTCGCTTCGGTACGCAAAACATCTTTGGCTTTTTCGAGAAAGTCAGCCATCGCTTCAATACCCCTTAATAATTTGGTCTATGGCAAGAACCTTTTCCAGCATCTGCTTCAATTCAGACAGGAAGAGCGAGTTAGGCCCGTCACAGAGAGCTACACAGGGATCTTCATGGACTTCGAGGAACAGCCCGTCGATGCCGATTGCGGTCGCCGCCCGGGACAGAGTACCGACAAATTCACGCTGTCCGCCAGAAGAGCCCCCCTCACCTCCAGGCAACTGCACTGAATGGGTGGCATCAAAAATAACCGGACAACCGGACTGACGCATAATATCCAGTGAACGCATATCAACGACCAGGTTGTTGTAACCGAAGGATGAGCCACGCTCGGTAAGGGCGATCATTTCATTACTTGTTGACTTAACCTTGCCAACCGCATTTTCCATATCCCATGGCGCCATGAACTGGCCTTTTTTTACATTGACCACCTTGCCGGTGTTACCGACTGCAACCAGCAGGTCGGTCTGTCGACAGAGAAACGCCGGTATCTGAATGACATCCAGAACTTCAGCCGCTTGTTCAACCTGTGATACGTCATGCACATCGGAGACAACCGGTAGATCGAGCTCACTTTTAACCTTGGCCAGGATGCGCAAACCTTCATCAATCCCCGGCCCACGAAAAGACGTGACTGAGGTCCGATTAGCCTTGTCATACGAACCCTTAAATACTAAACCGATGCCGAGTTCTGCGCACATCTGCTTCAGGAACGTCGCAATCTTCAGGGTCAGGCTTTCATCTTCAATTACACACGGCCCGGCAAACAGGACCAAAGGTCGATCGCCACCAAGAGTGACGTTGCCAATTTTAATTTCGCGTGTCATCACAATCTACTTTCTGTTTTTCAAGCAAGCGCCGACGAAAGATTCAAACAACGGGTGAGGTTCCATCGGTCTGGATTTGAATTCCGGGTGAAACTGACAGGCCAGGAACCACGGATGATCACTGAGTTCAATGATCTCAACCAGATCTTCTTTCGGATAAAGACCGGAAATCACCAATCCAGCTTCCTGCAATTGCTGACGAAACTCGTTATTGAATTCATAACGATGGCGATGACGCTCTGAAATATTATCTTCACCATAAATTCGTCGAGCCAATGTTTTGTCACCAAGTTCACAGGGATACGCTCCAAGGCGCATTGTACCCCCTTTACCAGAAACCGATTTCTGGCCTTCCATTATATGAATGATATGGTTTTTTGCGCCCTCCTTAAATTCCGAAGAGTGCGCATCTTCAATATTACAAACATTTCTGGCATATTCGACTGCAGCCATCTGCATGCCGAGACAGATCCCGAAAAACGGCAGGTTCTCTTCCCGGGCGTACTGAATAACCGCAATTTTACCTTCACTACCACGTTCGCCAAAACCGCCGGGAACCAGAATGCCGTCAACATCTTTAAAGGTGTCGCCTATACCGTGTCGCTCAATCGCCTCGGAATCGACATAGGTCAAATTAACCCGGCTATTATTGCCGATTCCACCGTGTACCAATGCTTCAGAGAGCGACTTGTAGCTCTCTTTTAAATCGACATATTTACCGACAATGGCGATCGATATTTCTTCCTTAGGCTCCTTGGCCCGTTTGACAATCCGTTCCCAGGCTGAAAGGTCAGGCTGCTTGGTCCAGATATTGAGATAATCGACAATTCGCTCATCCAGTCCTTGGCGGTTGAAAGCTATAGGCACCTCGTAAATCGATTCGACGTCTCGCGCGGTAATTACAGCATCTTCATCTACATTACAGAACAGTGAGATTTTTGCCTTCATCTCATGCGGAATCTCGCGATCACAACGACACAGCAAGATATCGGGCTGGATACCGATCTGACGCAGGTCTTTGACCGAGTGCTGGGTCGGCTTGGTCTTCAGTTCACCGGCTGTTGCAATATACGGAACCAGGGTCAAGTGCAGATAGAGCACATTATCACGGCCACGATCGGCGCGGAACTGACGAATTGCTTCCAGAAACGGGAGGGATTCGATATCGCCAACGGTGCCACCAACTTCGATTATCGCCAGATCGGCCCCTTCTGCATTAAGCAGGATCTTTTCCTTGATCTCGTTTGTGATGTGCGGAATAACCTGGACCGTACCACCTAAATAGTCGCCACGTCGCTCTTTACGTAGAACCGTGTCGTAGACTTGACCAGTAGTGAAATTTGATTTTTTCGACAGATTGGCTTTGGTAAAACGCTCATAGTGACCGAGATCAAGATCAGTTTCAGCGCCATCATCGGTGACAAAAACCTCACCATGCTGAAACGGGCTCATCGTACCTGGATCCACATTGATGTACGGATCCATTTTCTGCATTGTCACGCGCAAGCCACGCGCTTCCATCAAGGCGCCGATAGAAGCCGCCGCCAGACCTTTACCAAGGGAGGAAACAACACCACCGGTAACAAAGAGAAACTTCGTTTTCATGCAAACTCCTTCAGGCTACTACGTCGCAAACCGCGCAGAAAATAGTCAGTAAAATTACAACTTGGAAGTGTACCGATATCAGTTGAAAAAGGGAACCATTTTCCTGCAGAATTATGCCATGCCGAGTTGGCGTAATACCCTGTCTATATCGCTCGGCACATCGACACCAATCGATTGCCGATCAGTTTCAACAATTCGAATACGGTGGCCATGTTCAATAGCCCGCAACTGCTCGAGCTTTTCAAGTTTTTCTAGCGGAGTTTCCGGCAGAGCAGGATACTGCAGTAAAAAATCACGTCGGTAAACATATAGGCCTATATGTTTAAAGACTAAATCGGGAACTTTATCCAATTCAAGATCGCGGCCATGCGGAATCGCTGCACGCGAAAAATAGAGAGCAAAACCGAACTGATCAACAACCACCTTAACCACATTCGGGTTAGTGTACTCAGCCGGATCATAAATCCTGGTCATCAAGGTGCCCATTTGAATCGCCGAATCATCGAGCAGTGGCGCGACTGCTGCCTCAATCATTATCGGATCGACCAGAGGCTCGTCACCTTGCACGTTGACAATCAGGTCAGCTTCGATTCTTCTGGCCACTTCCGCCAGACGGTCTGTGCCGGAAGGGTGATCCTCGCGGGTCATCTGCACTTCGCCACCAAAGGCTTCAACCGCCGCACGAATTCGTGCATCATCGGTAGCCACGATCACCCGATCTACGGACCTGGTCTGCACAGTTCTTTCATAGACGTGCTGAATCATCGGCTTGCCGGCAATATCGACCAAAGGTTTGCCGGGAAAACGGGTTGAACCGTAACGGGCGGGCAGAATGGCAACGACTTTCATTGGGGACCCTTTCACAGCGAATTTCAATCGACCGTAGGGTAGGCAACAGGCAGGGTAATGTCAAGTACAGTGGGCAAAATCAGCAGCACAAGACACCCGATCTCATGTGGACGACTTGCGGACAAAAATCTCACGGGCCAAGCCTGAATCGACAGCAAACTCGGAATGCCCGATCCGAAAAACGTAGGACGGGTACGCCTGGCGTAATTCAAATTGGTTGCCCGGCAAAACCCCCATGCTCATCAGTTTTTGCATTTTTTTCGAATCATTTGCTGCCAGATAAGCGATCTCACCCTCTTCTCCGGCTTTGAGTTCGGTCAGAGCGACGACGCCAACCTCGCCGCTGGTTCTGGCTTCTTCGCAACAAGTCCCGGGCGGAATCGGTTTACCGTGTGGGCAGGTCGTCGGATGATTAAGCAGTGTGCAGAGCTTGGTATCGACCCCCTCACGCAACAGATGTTCAAATTCACAGGCCCGCTCTTCAGCGGTATCACCTTTTACATCAAGGACATCCATCATCAAACGTTCAGCCAGACGATGACGACGAATCGCCATGCGTGCTTCTTCGCGACCCTCAGAACGCAGGTAAACACGTTCGCCTTTTACTTCAATATAAGCACGACGACCCAGATCAGACAGACCTTCATCACCCGGCCCAATATTCAGTCGTTCAAACGAAACCGCCAATTCACCCTTCTCTTCAGTCGCAATCCACAGCGCCTCAAGAATCTCTTCCGCCTTATCAGTCAATCTCATCTAACTCTCCCTATTCTTCATTCGGAGTCTGTTTGAAGATACGTTTAAGAAACCCGGGCATTACCGGATTTGCATAGCCACAATAAGGACAATGAACTTTACGACAACCACCCGGACACGCACCACAGCTATCTTCAGGTTCTGGCAGATTATCGGGAATCTCTTTCTGACACATACCACATTTCATGATCAAAATCCGCTTATCAGAAGTAATTGATTCAACAACGCGCCAACGAAAAACGCAACCAGGGTGACAAACACAAATATAACTATCGATAACTTCCAGCCACGTTCTTTCTTCATCATCAGAAACTGGGCAATGCAGGGAACAAACAGGGTCAGAGTCACCGCCGCAACGGTCAGCTGGGTAGCTGACAGCAGTCCGGATGATTGCATATCGTAGAGCCCGGCTGCACCGAAGTCGCGGCGGAAGAAGCCCAGCACAAACACCGCCGCTGTATTAGCCGGCAATCCGAGCAACTGCATCACCGGCTCAAGCAGCGTGATAAGCACCTTGAGAGCGCCGGTCATCTTTCCCGCCCAGAGAATAACCGAGGCGATCATGAACAGCGGGAAAATCTCCAGAAAATACCAATGCATCCGGGAGAAGGTTTTGACCAATACATTACGAAGTTGCGGCAGACGCAGCGGCGGCAGCTCCATGTAGAACACCGCCTCCTCGCCCGGCAGTATCCTATCAGCCAGCACACCAACCACCACAAACAGCAGAGAGATACAAACCACCCAGATGGCCAGTGCACCCGGAACCTCCGAGAGCAGACCCATAATGACACCGAGTTGAGCACTACAGGGGATCGTCAGGGTCAGCAGTACAGTAGCGATGATCCGTTCCCGAACCGTTTCGAGAGTCCGGGTAACCATTACCGCCATGGTATCGCAACCAAGACCGAGAACGATCGGGATCACCGCCCGGCCACTCATGCCAAAACGTTTGAAAGCACGGTCAACCAGAAGCGCCAGTCGGGGGAAATAACCCGAATCCTCGATCATTGAAAAAGCCAGAAAGAAGGTCGCCACAATCGGCAGGATAATCGCTACAGCATAGCGCACCCCGAGGGAGACCAGACCGTATTCACCGATCAGAAGTTCCTGTAGCCAATACCAAGGCAAATAGTCCGCACCCATCCGCTCGGCCCAAGGGATCAGCCAACCCTCAAATATTTCGCCTTCAATCAGGTCGACCAGGGTTCCGGCGCCAAAACCGCCGACAAACTCATACAACACAAGATAAAGGACCAGAATCAACAACGGGATTCCGGTCCAGGGGTTCATGGTGAAATTAGAAAGCTTGTCACCAAACGAACCACGGCGCTTTTCATCCTGACTTACAATGTCATCGAGGATGCCTTTACAGACCCGCTTTCGCTCCATGCTGATGGTCAGATGCAAATCGGTCCGCCGTTCAAAAATCACCGCCCGGGCCTCGGTATCTACAGCATCAAAATTTGCAGCTTCAGTGGCGGCGACCCGACCGGCAACCTCTTCATCTTTTTGCAGCAACAATAAGGCCACAGCCCGGGCACTGACTATGTAATCACCGGACAGCTTGCATGCGACGCGATCAATATCACGCTCAACATCTTTGGCATATAAAAACGGCTCCGGATGATGTGCATCGTCGTAATTAATAATCACCGAGTTGAGTTCAACCAGCCCTCTTTTACGGGCAAAAGCTGAGCCTACAACCGGAATACCGAGTTTTTGCTCAAGCTTTTGGATATCGATCGCCATACCGATGCGCTCAGCTTCGTCCATAATATTGACTGCCAAAATAACCGGCAACCCGGCTTCGATCAGCTGCAACGTCATCGGCAGCATCCGCTCAATATTCCGCGCATCGAGGACATGAACTACTACATCAGCTTTTTGCTTGAACAGGATGTCGCGCCCGACTCTCTCCTCCTCGGTAATCGGCATTAACGAATACATACCGGGTGTATCGAGCACCTCGAACTTTTCACCATGGATTGAGGCGGTGCCACTTAACACCTCGACCGAGGTACCGGGGTAATTGGAAACCGCCGTGTAAGAACCGGTTAGAGCATTAAACAAAACACTCTTGCCGACGTTCGGGTTGCCAACCAGAATAATTCTTTTTTGTGCCGCGTTCGGCAGATGACTCTTATGCATCGTTACAACAGTCCTGTTAATTGAAAATCGTTTTCAAACACATGACAAAAAAAAGCAAAAAATTAAACCTATTGACACTTTTCACATAGACCATAAAGCTCGAGCCGGTGGTCAGCAACTGAAAAAGCATAGCTTTGCGCTACCTGTTCCTGCAACCTCTCGATCTGCTTGTTTTCAAACTCAATAATCAACCCGCATTCGGTGCAAACCAAATGGTCATGATGTTCGTTCTCACTGCACACTTCAAAGCGCTGAGCACCATCACCAAAATTACGAACTGTGGCAATACCGCATTCAGCAAACAATTTCAGTGCCCGGTGTACGGTAGCGTAACCAATATTTGGATGTTTTTTGCGCAGACTCTGGTATAGATCTTCGGTCGATGGATGCTCAAGACCGAGGAACTCATCGAGAATAACATTCCGTTGATTAGTCGACTTAAGCCCTTGTTCCATAAGGTACTGTCGAAAAAGATCCCGCTTTTGAGAATCCATAAATCGCCTCATGCAAATGAAAATCGATTTCAATTAATACGGAAAACACCAGACTTTGTCAACTTAATAGTTGTATTAATAATAATTAGCCCAGAGCTGGAAACCAGCGATAAAGATAACTGGTCAGGCGGCCGAACAGATCAAAGGCAAGCATGACCCCGATGACCATCAACAGGAGACCGGTGACGATTTCAACAATTCGGATATGCTTCTTGAACCGGTTAAAAAAGGAGAGAAAGGCGTGAAACAATAGCCCGGAAAGGAGAAACGGTAAACCGAGCCCGGCAGAATATGCAGACAGGAGAAACACCCCACCCTGGACACCACCTTCCGAACTGGCAACATTGAGTAGAATTGTCCCAAGTACTGGGCCGATACATGGCGTCCACCCGGCAGCAAAGGCGAGACCAACAATATAGGTTCCGATCAAACCGGCCGGCTTATGTTGTATATGAACCCGTTTATCCCCGAGCAACACGCCGAAATGAAACAAACCCGACATATGTATGCCGAACAGAAAGACCAGCAGACCGCCAACGCGCTGGATCCAGATAAGACCTTCCTGCATGAATTGTTGAAAAGTAGCTGATGCAAGCCCGGCCAGGGCGCCCAAACCGACAAAAACCGTCGAAAAACCGAGAATAAAAAACACCGAATGCATCAGGATGGCCAAACGAACTTTAATATCAGGGTGCGATTCATTTACCTGCTGAAATGACAGACCGGATATATAAGAGATATAGGATGGAACCAGCGGCAACACACAAGGAGAAATGAATGATATAACTCCGGCAGAAAAAGCTACCCAGAGAGATATGTCTGTACCTTCAGGCATTTACTGATCCTTCATTAATGAATTGAGATAA
>JAUVAJ010000192.1 GCA_030591795.1 Desulfuromonadales bacterium
GCAACCCCGGCACTGATGGTCAATTTTAACGGTTTGAGTTCACCGCTGAAAACCATGGTTTCTACAGCATGTCGGATTCTTTCGGCGATCGAAACCGCCTGCTCCAGATCGGTTTCAGGCATCAGCAACGCGAACTCTTCGCCACCGAAACGCGTAGCCAGATCGTAAACCCGCATACTGTCATGCAATTGTTTGGCGACAGCAACCAGAACCTCGTCACCCAGATGATGGCCGTAGGTGTCATTAACATTCTTGAAGTGATCGACGTCGACCATTACCAGAGAACACGGTTTTTGCGAACGCTGGCTTCTCTCCAGCTCATTGGTCAGGGCATCAAACAGATGGCGGCGGTTGCTTAATTTGGTCAAAGGATCGGTATTGGCCAGCTCTTTGAGCCGATCCTGCAACAGTTTGATTTTCAGCTGAATCTTGACCCGGGCAATCAGTTCAGCCGAATCGAACGGCTTGGTTACATAATCGCTGGCGCCGAGCTCGAGGCCGCAAATCTTGTCCTTCTGATTTTCATTGCCGGTCAGCATAATCACCGGCAGATCGACATATTCTTCTTTTTTGCGTAACGCGTGCAGAAATTCAAAACCGGTCATCACCGGCATTTCCAGATCACAAAGCACCACATCGACCGCATGTTCCTCGAGCAGATCAAGGCCCTGTTTGCCGTTCACGGCTTCATGATAAAAGGTAAACAACCCCTCGTCCTTGAGTAAGCCAAGGGTCACCTCTCTGACCGTTTTAGAATCATCGATTATAAGGACAGTCGTATCCATACCGCCTGCTTGAGTAAGGGTTTGTTGTAATTAAAACAGCTTAGCACGAGATGTAAAGAGGCAGAGAACAGGTTGTCTTTGAATCAGGGGTGAGACTGGTGTTTCGTAAACGATTACGCAACCGGTTTTATCCTGAACAGGATGCGCACCTCGCGCCAGATGTCCGGTGAACGGTCATAGGTTCTCTCGACCATGGTCACCCACCCTTCCCGGTCGATCAAGAGCAAGGTCGACAACCGGGTACCATATTCATCAGACTGAATGAACCGCGCGGAAAGGGTCTTTTCCCATTCCAACCCGAAACCGGTCTCCGGCAGTTGCTCATCCGGAGCAAGTGTAGTGTCGGTGAGAATGTCAAACAGAGCCGCCTCGTTGAGCAGACCGGTCTCCATGTTCTTGATAAACTCGGCTTTACTACTTTTAACCTTTGGCCACGGGGTATCGAGCAGATGGTTGCTCAGTGCATAATAACCGGGTGTCAACTCCCTGGCCGGCATGCCCCGGTTTGACAGACAACCGACCGTGTTGCTGTTGCCGGCCAGCAGGTTGTAGCCACGATATTGCTCGTCTTCAGTATTCAGCTCCGACAGAAAGTCCAATGGCAACGCTGAACTTTCCAGATAATCATTGACCAGCCGCCCACGTGAACGCCCTTCATGATGTTCCAACTCCTCACGATTGCGGTAATTGGTCAACGCCGCCCAAGCACCACGCCGGTTGATGCCGAGCCAGGTTCCGCCTTTAACCAGATCCTTACCGGCCAGCCAATTCTTATTCTCGTACCAAAATTGCGCCGGCCGTGTGGGCCGGGCATAAAATTCATCACGATTGGCGGCCAGAATCAGCCGATAGTGGGGATGAATGTCGTGGGCAAAAAGTATCAGGCACATAGAATCAAACCATCAAATTTAAAGACCAAGATTCAACTGTTTGTGAGCAGAGATAAGTTTCAGCTTTATTTGTCTACTGAATTACTAAACCCGCCCTGACTTTAATCTTAATTAAAACATACCACGTTCATGGCGAATCAGCAAAAAGGCCGCTTTTCAACGCCAATCGACTGCACATCTGCACAGTTCATTTACCTGCGGATCGCCGTTGTTATACCGCCATCACATCAGTAGTCTCGGCACTGTTGCAGCCAGCTTTATTGATTGTCCGACAGGCTGCAAGGAATGCCTACTTTCTTTTTTTTAACGTGGAGTCAGAGAGCTATGAGCATTACAAGCCTACCGGTCGTCAGTGACAGTTTTGAACACTACATGACCCAGATCAACCGTTATGACATTCTGGATCGCAGCCAGGAGGTGGAGCTGGCCCGCCGCTACCGAAGCGACAACGATCTCGATGCTGCGCACCAGTTGATCTGCGCCAACCTGCGTTTTGTCGTCAAGGTCGCCAATGAATACCGTCGTTACGGTTTTCGGCAACTCGACCTGGTGCAGGAAGGGAACATCGGCCTGATGCTGGCGGTCAACAAGTTTGACCCGGAGCGCGGCATTCGCCTGATCAGCTATGCCGTCTGGTGGATTCGCGCCTACATACAAAACTTTGTCATGCGCAGCTGGTCGCTGGTCAAGATCGGCGGCAGCCGGGCCCAGAAGAAACTTTTCTTCAAACTGAAGCAGACCCAATCGGAGATGCGCAGCTTGACCGGAAGCGCGCCGGTAGCTGATTTAGCAGAGAAATTAGAGGTCAGTGAAAAAGATATCGAAGAGATGGCGACCATGATGTCCGGACGTGACAGCTCACTCGATGTTGAACTCTTCGCCGGAGAAGACTATACTCGTCTGGATCGACTGGTTGAGCAACGGAGCAACCAGGAAGATGAACTTGCTGAAAAACAGGAACACCGGCAGCTGCAAGAGCAGGTGCAACAGGCTTTACAGGTTCTGAATGAACGGGAACGCCACATTGTGCAGAGACGGCTGCTCGACGAGGAGACGGCAACCCTGCAGAATCTGGCCGACGAATACGACATCAGCCGCGAGCGGGTGCGCCAGATCGAGCAGAACGCCCTGCGCAAGGTGAAGGAGGCCTATTGCCAGACCAGCTGACCAGGCAAGAATTTTCTAAGACTGAAGCAAAGATCACTGAGCTGTCGGCGCATTTCGATCGCCTGCGCCGGGCCGTCAGTGAAGTTATTATTGGCCATGACCGGCTGCTCGACGCGCTGGTCATGGCTTTTTTATGCAAAGGGCACATCCTGATCGAAGGTGTTCCCGGGCTGGCCAAAACCCTTACAGCGACCACCATGGCCGCCGCCATGGATCTGAATTTTCAACGGATCCAGTTCACACCCGACCTGCTGCCGTCCGATCTGGTCGGCACCCCGATCTACCACCCCGGCTCCGGAGAATTCAAGACCCGCAAGGGGCCGATCTTTGCCAATATGGTGCTGGCCGATGAGATCAATCGCGCCCCGGCCAAGGTGCAGTCGGCCCTGCTCGAGGCGATGCAGGAACAGCAGGTCACCCTCGGCGAACAGACCCATAAACTGCCGCAACCGTTTATGGTCATGGCGACCCAGAACCCGCTCGAGCATGAAGGGACCTACCCGCTCCCTGAAGCACAGATCGATCGTTTCCTGTTCAAGGCGCTGGTCGACTATCCGGATAGAGCCGACGAAGCGCAGATTGTCGACCGCATCAGCATCAGTGACCCGCAGCCACCGGCAGCGACCATGTCAGCACAGGAGTTGACGGCGGCTCAGGAAGTAATCGGCACGATCCACCTGGATGAGCGTATTCGTGATTACCTGCTCGACCTGATCGCCGCCACCCGCGACCCGGCCGCCTTCGGTCTGCACGAGCTGGCACCGTTGATCGATCACGGCGTCTCGCCCCGTGGCAGTATTTTCCTCGCCAGGGCCGCCCGCGCTCACGCCTTTTTACACCAGCGCGGCTACGTGGTACCGGATGATGTGCTCACCGTAGCACCGCTGGTTCTACGCCACCGCCTGCTACTCTCCTACGAAGCCGATGTCGAAGGGGCCGTAGCAGACGACCTGCTGCAGCGAATTTTTGATACCATTCCAGCCCCCTGAACTTATTTCCGGAGTCTGCATGACTGGTGCTACAGCTGAAAAACGGGCCGCCATCCGTCGACTGCAGATCAGTGCCAGTCGCGAACTGGCCGGTCTGCTCTCCGGTGCCTGCCGTTCCCGCTTCCGTGGCCAGGGGATGGAGTTCAGTGATCTGCGCCCGTATCTGCCGGGCGATGATATCCGCCGCATCGACTGGTCAGCCACTGCCCGCACCGGACTCCCCTATACCAGACTCTACGAAGAGGAGCGGTCACGCACCATCACCCTGCTGGCCGACATCTCCCCTTCCTGTACCCCGGCCAAGCGCCGCTTACTGTCTGAAGCAGCCGGTCTGCTCGCTTTTGCCGCCGTCAGCGGTGGCGACCGACTCGCCCTGATCGCCTTTTCTGATCGGGTGGAACAATCGGTGCGCCCAAAGCGCGGAATCCGTCAGGCGCAACGAATTGCCAGTGAGCTTTTAACCTTACGCCCGCAAGGGTGCGGCAGCGACCTGCAACCGGCACTGCATGCCGCTCAAAGACTCAACCGCAATCCGGGGCTGATGATCCTGCTCTCGGACCTGCACTGCACACTGCCGCTACCACTGCTCAGGCAGATCACCGCCCGGCACGATCTGGTGACCTTGCTGCTGCGCGACGGCAACGAGATTGAACCGCCGC